>CAZZXJ010000474.1:0-1467 GCA_964657905.1 uncultured Stigonema sp. | reverse complement strand
TCAACATTCATAATTCAGCATTCATCATTCATACTTTAGAAGTATGGCTAAGCCCGATCCCAATCGAGTTTTACGGCGTCTACCCATTGTTGTTGGTGGATTGGGCGCTGTACTTTTGCTGATTAACCGTTTGTTGACGCCAGAACTAACTGACTCACAAGCACGTGGAGATGTGCTGGGTGTAATTTTAAGCGCGGTATTAATTTTGACAGGTTTAATCTGGCAGCAGGTGCAGCCGCGATCGCCTGATGTTGTAGAACTGATTGGAGAGTCAGGTTTTATACTCGCGCCCCTATTGCCAACGCTTGTGAAAACAGAACTAGCTTGGGCATCACATTTGTTATTAACCAACACAGTAACGCGATCGCTCGTGGTTTTCTATCAAGGTAAAGTTTTGTTACGGCGGGGAATTCTGGGTGCTAAGTCGGAAGTCATACCAGGACCAATTTTAAACCGGGTGCTGGAAAAACAAAAGCCAGTATATTTAGTTGATTTGAAAGTATATCCAGGACGGATTGAGTTTGATTATTTACCCGAAAATACTCAAGGTGTAATTTGTCAACCCCTTGGTAACCAAGGTGTCCTAATTTTAGCGGCAAATGCTCCTCGCAGTTACACGAAACAAGATGAAAACTGGATTGGAGGAATTGCTGATAAATTAGCTGTTACTCTAAGTGAGGGAATGGTTAAGTAGGTCGGCACAAATAAACGTAATTTGTCATTGGTCATTTGTCATTTGTCATTTCTCAGGGATAAAGGTTAGAGGCATCCTTTAGAGTCGTAACGCCCGTTATGTTTATTTCCACTCACCTACTTAATTGTTAGTGGTAAGTTGTATTCTTTGACAACTAACCATTAACCACTAACTACTAACTACTAACAATTAAAATTTATGCAAATTACTTATTGGTTACTAGTTGCAGTCATGATTATCGGTATCATTGGCGCTGTGGTTCCTGCTATTCCAGGAGCAAGTTTAATATTAATTGCAATTGTCACATGGGGATTCGTTAGTGGTTCCTTCGTAGCCATAAAGATCCCATTAATTGTGACAATTATTGTTTTACTTCTTAGTATAGGAATTGATTTTTTAGCTGGCTACTTAGGTGCAAAAAAAGCAGGTGCTAGTAAGTGGGGGCAAATTGGAGCGGTTGTCGGGTTCGTGCTAGGATTTTTAGGATTATTACCGACTTTACCGTTAGGCGGTCCATTACTAGGAATGTTATTAGGACCCCTTTTGGGAGCAATTATCGGTGAGTTCATTTACCAAAGAGATTTGTTCCAAGCTATTAGGGCTGGGATTGGAATTGTCGTAGGTACGTTAGTTGGCAATTTGATTCAGGGGTTGTTAGCGATCGCAGCCGTTGGAGTTTTCCTAGTGACAACACTTCCTCATTCGTAATTGATAATTTTTAAAGAAAACGGCGAGGAATCCCACTCCTTGTAGGGGTGGGAGGAATCGACGCG
>CAZZXJ010000473.1:1427-5609 GCA_964657905.1 uncultured Stigonema sp. | reverse complement strand
AATTTTGGGTGATTTTTCAGTTGATTTACATAGCTAATAGCTGTTTTTTGATGCGATGGCGAAAAAGTGTGATTGACATTGAGCAATATATAATCAAACACGCTAAAATCAATTTCTGGAGATTCTAGAGTCAAGAACTTAATAAATTTTCGCTCTGCTAAATGCGGAGCAATTTGATCCATGGTGAGAACATTACCCTGAGTTTGCACTTGGGCGATCGCTTCTCGTGTGGCTTGCCACGTTTCCAGAGATGACAGATATTTTGAACCAAAAAAACTATACTTAGCCAAAGCTAAAAACGCCACTAACGACCATAAGATGATGGCGCGTTTGTGTCTAAGCCATCCCCGATTGGCTGCAAGGCTTTGAATTACTGCCAAAAATAAAAATGGTATAACTGGTAGAGAATACTGGTGGATTAAATCTTTTTGAGGATGGTAGTCAGCCAGAAGGTTAATCGCCAAAGTAGGAATAGTACCGATCAAAGGCGTTATCCCTGTTGGTGAAAACCCCCAGATCACAGGTGCTACCAGCAGGAGCAAATATTCCAAATTCGCTGATGAAAAAAGCTTTCCTAAGAAGACTTCTGGATGGAACAGCAAATTTTTAGTCATCTCTGGAAACGAGTGTCCAAGATAGCTATACCGATAAATATGACGATCCACTGACGCTACAGCACCACCAAAATAGGGGATGATCCCTTTGGTTGCAATCACAAACCAAGTGATCCCGGTGAGAATTGCGATCGCACCAGATAAACGTCGCTTCTCAAACACCAGCAGCCAAACTCCCATGGCTGCCACGGTTAAAGATAATACCGCCTTACATCCCAATACTAAGAGAATACTTACACCAAACCACCAAATTTTTCCCCCTCTGGCTGCCCATACTGCCACTAACAGTGCTGGTACTGCGATGACATCTGGATGGAAATCAAACAGATTGATATTAAACACCAGTGGATATAATAAGTACGACGCTGCGATCGCGTCAGCAAGGCTTTCCTTCAATCCCGCTTGTCGCGCTAGATACCAAATCGGCAAAGCGCCTACAGCCAAAGCCACTGCTTGCACGGCGAATAACCAATAAACACTTGGGTATATTTTGTACAGTACAGCCAACGGATAGAACACCCAAGCTGCATGGTCGCCCAGAATGTGAAAACCGATAAAAGAAGAAATCGGCTTCTGTCCCTGACTAATTAAATAAACCGCTTGGTCAAAAATTGCTAAGTCAAAGACGCTAGATTTAAATAATATGTGTCGTACACTGCTACAAGTGAACAAAATTAAAGCACTTGCGGCTATCATCAAGCTGACAGCACTAAAATTATCCAGTTTTTTAATCATCTACGAACTTTTTTTAAATAAGTAGACATCATTGCGTTCAAAGCTTAACTTAAATTTTGGGTGATTTTTCAGTTGATTTACATAGCTAATAGCTGTTTTTTGATGCGCTGGCGAAAAGATGTGACGAACATTGAGCAATACATAATCAAACACAGTGAAATCAACTTCTGGAGTTTCGGGAGACAACAACCTAATAAATTTTCGCTCTGCTAAATGCGGAGCAATTTCATCTATGGTAAGAACATTGCCTTTAGTTTGCACTTGGGCGATCGCGTCTCGTGTGGCGATCCATGTATCCAGAGATGACAGATATTTTGAGCCAAAATAACTAAACTTAGTTAAAGCTAAGAACGCCACTAACGACCATAAGATAATTGCGCGTTTGTTTTTGAGCCATCCCCGACCTGCTGCAAGGCTATTAATCACCGCCAAAAATAAAAATGGTATAACTGGTAGAGAATATTGGTGGATTAAATCTTTTTGAGGATGGTAGTCAGCTAAAAGGTTAATCGCCAAAGTAGGAATAGTACCGATCAAAGGCGTCATCCCTGTTAGTGAAAATCCCCAGATCACAGGTGCCACCAGCAGGAGCAAATATTCCAAATTAGCTGATGAAAAAAGCTTTCCTAAGAAGACTTCTGGGTGGAACAGCAAATTTTTAGTCATCTCTGGAAACGAGTGTCCGAGATAGCTATACCGATAAATATGACGATCCACTGACGCGGCAGCGCCACCAAAATAGGGGATGATCCCTTTGGTGGCAATCACAAACCAGCCGATGCCGGAGACTATGGCGATCGCACCAGATAAACGCCGCTTCTCAAACACCAGCAGCCAAACTCCCATGGCGGTAACTGTTAAAGATAATACCGCCTTACATCCGAACACTAGCAGGATGCTCACACAAAACCACCAAATTTTTCCCCCTCTGGCCGCTAACACCGCCGCCAACAGTGCAGGTACTGCAATGACATCTGGATGGAAATCAAATAAATTGATATTAAACACCAGTGGATACAGCAAGTAAGCGATCGTACAAGCGACAGCAAGACTATCCTTCAATCCCGCTTGTCGCCCTAGATACCAAATTGGCAAAGCGCCTAACGCCAAAGCAACTGCTTGTACGGCGAATAACCAATAAACACTTGGATAGATGAGGTACAGTACACCCAACGGATAAAGCACCCAAGCCCCATGGTCGCCAAGAATGTGAAAATCGATCAAAGAAGAAATCGGTTTTTGTCCCTGACTGATTAAATAAACCGCCTGGTCAAAAATGGCTAAGTCTAAGGCAGTTGATTTAAACAATATATGTCTTACACTGCTACAGGTAAATAAAATTAAAGCACTCGTACCTATCATCAAGCTGACAAAACTAAGATTGTCCAGTTTTTTGAGCATCCCTCTCTCACCTAACTCCTTTGGTATCAACTATCAACCAAGCCACTTATCTTGACCATAATTAATCCATTGTTGAACTAGAGTAATAGCTGAAATTAAAATAAACCATAACAAAGTGTTATATTTTGTTTTACCAGGAATACAACGATATATATATCCAACTGCTAGGAAAAAGAAAGGTAATGCAAATATAAATCTGGCTAAACTAAACAGACGGTCTTGCGTAAAAAATACGATAAGGGAGTGAATAGCAGCAAAGTAGACGCAAAACCAAAAAATATAGTTCCCAGACAAGCTGTAAGTATAATCTGACGTTATCAGCTGACTGGATTTTTGAAATTTCAGAAAATTGAAAATATATAAAATAATTAGCAAAGGTGGATAGATAAATAATATATTCCAGAAAATAGATTTAGGAGTGTATATATATGGTGTTCGCTGAATAACTTTCCAGTAAACAAAAGTGAGTCCTAAAAACAAAATGATTAAAGGCAGATAAAGCCCTAAAAGGTCAAACAATAATGATTTGGGAAAAAATAACAGTTCTAAATGTAACCCCAGCCTTTTACCCCAGAATTTTTGGTCTTGGAAAGTAGCAAAAAAATTACCTCTAGTTCGTAGACAGAAACTCCCATATATAGAATATCCTAATAAGGATGACACCCAGACAGTGAGAGTTACTTTAACCTCGTTTATATGCTTTTTCAAGGTAGTGAATAAATCACCCCAGGAAAATCTTTTTAGCTTTAAAAGTTCAAAAGTTAGGATTGTACCAAGGGTTGCTGTGCTGGAAAATAATATTTGTATCAAGACTGGTCGAGTTAAAGCCATCAAAAATGTGATAGCGAAAATCAAAAAAAGTTTCAGATGCTCCTGAAGTTTTAATTGAGGTAAACAAATCCAGATAAACAGAGTACTCAGGGTTGCAAATAAGCTTTCTGTGTACCCTATAACCCGGAAAATTGCCATAGGATTAACAGTATAAGCACTCACTAACAAGAAAGCTAAATCTAAGCGTTCTAATCCTATTTTAAAAACCCAAAACACTAAAAAAGTCGAAATAAAGAAGAGAGCAGTTGCAACGATTAACAAGTAGTGTGCAGCCTGTTCTATAGTTTGAGGATGGAATAAGCTACGGATGATGAAAGGCCAGAGAGGGTAAAAGGCGTCACAACTGGGATTTAGAGCCTTCTGGGCGTAAAATTTAACATCCCAGTAGTAACTACGAGATCTCTGTAGAGGAATGTCTTTAAATAATTGTGATGACGAAAAGAATTTATGGAAAGCATCAGGATACATCAGCATACCCACAGCAGCACATAGGATAAATGCGCCGCAGATAATTAAAGGTAAAATAGCTGTAATGATAACTCTTTTGTTAGTCATTTCTTTGTGCACTCTTGAAGGCTTGGGGAGTCAGAAGCCAGTAGCC
>CAZZXJ010000473.1:0-1417 GCA_964657905.1 uncultured Stigonema sp. | reverse complement strand
TGACTTCTGACTACTTTTTAACAAACAAATACACATCATCACGCTGATACCTCAACTTAAATGCTTGCTGATTTTTGAGTTGATTTACCAAGCCAGCAGCAAACTCTTGACTACTTGCCAAACCGGGGTGACGAGTATCGAGCAATACATAATCAAAGGCATTTAAATCAGCTGGCTGGGAATTGGCATCCGTTGATTTAATAAATCGTCGCTGGCTTAAATGTGGGGCAATTTGCGTTGTGGTGTAAACACTACCTTTTTGAACTAGGGCGATCGCTTCTCGTGTAGCTTGCCAAGTATCTAGAGATACTAGATATCTCGACCAAAGATAGCCAAACTTTGCCAGAGCCAAAAACGCCACTAACGACCATAAGATAATGGCGCGTTTGTGCCTGAGCCAACCCCGACCTTCTGCAAGACTTTTAATGACTACCAAAAATAAAAATGGTATGGCTGGTAGAGAATACTGGTGGATTAAATCTTTTTGCATTGGGTAGTCAGCCAGAAGGTTGATCGCCAAAGTAGGAATAGCACCGAGCACAGGCGTTATCCCTGTTAGTGAAAACCCCCACAGTACAGGTGCTAGCAGTAAAACTAAATAGAACAGGTTATCGGCTGAAAAAACATTGCTGAAGACAAGTCTTGGGTTGAACAGCAAATTTTTAGTCATCTCTGGAAACGAGTGTCCGAGATAGCTATACCGATAAATATGACGATCCACTGACGCGGCAGCGCCACCAAAATAGGGGATGATCCCTTTGGTGGCAATCACAAACCAGCCGATGCCGGAGACTATGGCGATCGCACCAGATAAACGCCGCTTCTCAAACACCAGCAGCCAAACTCCCATGGCGGTAACTGTTAAAGATAATACCGCCTTACATCCGAACACTAGCAGGATGCTCACACAAAACCACCAAATTTTTCCCCCTCTGGCCGCTAACACCGCCGCCAACAGTGCAGGTACTGCAATGACATCTGGATGGAAATCAAATAAATTGATATTAAACACCAGTGGATACAGCAAGTAAGCGATCGTACAAGCGACAGCAAGACTATCCTTCAATCCCGCTTGTCGCCCTAGATACCAAATTGGCAAAGCGCCTAACGCCAAAGCAACTGCTTGTACGGCAAATAACCAATAAACACTCGGGTAGATAAGGTACAGTACAGCCAGTGGATAGAAAACCAAAGCTGCATGATCGCCCAGAACGTGAAAACCCATGAAAGAAGAAATCGGTTTCTGTCCCTGACTGATTAAATAAACCGCCTGGTCAAAAATTCCTAAGTCCCAGGCGGTCGATTGGAAAAGAAGATGTCGTAAACTGCTGGACGCAAATAAAATTAAGGCACTGACGCCAATCATCCAACTAACATTTTTTTTCATCCACACACCGATTTGAATTGTTAATTGTTG
>CAZZXJ010000472.1:0-5612 GCA_964657905.1 uncultured Stigonema sp. | reverse complement strand
CGACCCGGCAACTGTTGCAGTGGTTGTAATGGTCGTCCCACCTACTGTGCAGCTATTTTTAGCTAAACCAGATGGAGCCATGCAGATGCTGTCAATTGGTACTGTCGAACTTACTCCCATTACTCTGCCGCCAGAGGTGACATTTCGCACTGAACAAGAGGGCGACACCTTTTACTATATTTTTACGCATAGCGAACTGGGTAAAATGGGACGAATAGTCTTGAAATCCAGTGGGGCGCAGCAGACAGAAATCAAGTATGAAATTGTTGGTCCTGCTGATAGCCCTCGAACGAAAAAGCGTGTGGAATTTTTTATCCACTGGCGATTGAATTGATTGCCCGTCTGGAGATGGGTTTACTTTGATAACGAAGCAAAGAAAGCTTTTGGTTGACTTAACCATTTTGCTTGAGAGCGCGAATTAGTTCTGCTGTCGCCTGCAAGATTTTTGCAATTGCCAGCAGAAATATTGCTACCGTTACTATTGCAATAACATGGGGGTCGCTGTTGGTTAGCAGGGGTGCTAAATCTAAGGTTTCTGGCAGAGCGATCGCAAATAGAATTTTGTAAGTCATAATAAACCTCATTAATGGTACTTGATTTGTTGCCTGGGTTATTGGTGTCGGGCAACATCCTTCTATACTTAGAATTCCCGCTGCCCGATTCGTGGATTTTTGGCTCCCAAGAGCAGGCGCTCTTGTGCAGCACGGCATTTCTCAAAACCAAACTTGGTTATTGGTTATAGGAATTGTGCTGTAGTGAGCATATTCAAAAACAACAAATAAAATGTGAGCAGTTTTAGCCCGCTTGCTTACTCCATTTAGCGCTGCGGAAGGACGAGAAGGGCGTTTTGATGTCAAAATCACAACGATTCGGCAGAAGAATATATGTATAAGTTAAATGCCCAAAATCTAACAAGCAAATATTCCGGTTAACACTAAAAGTGGAACATTGATGAAATCGCTATATTCTTTATCTGGCAAGCAATATAGACATTTTTAACTAACAAAAAAATCCAGAAAATAACTTCCACTTTTACCTCTATTACGGGTAAAAGTGGAATGTTTTAAATTTACAAAAATTAATAAATCTTCTGGCAAAGTCAGGCTCTGGGCGCACGTAAAGAAAGGGAGCAACGCTAAAATCAACGTTTGTGTTCGCCACTGGCAGCACTCGCGCTTAGCGATACATCGCACTTAGTACTAGTTGCCGCTCCAAGCATGACGCATCTACGAAGGCAGTAAAACTTAGAACATTAAAAAAATCCTAAAAATAGCGTATTCTTAGCCAAAGTGTAAATATATACGATAAATATAGAACTATTGGGCAGTACTGATGTACTTACCTTGGTTCTGATGACCAAAAGAGCTGAGGGACAACCTGCATAATAATTCTTCGCTGTTTTAGAGCGTGTGCTAAATATGTCCATTTTTCTCAACGGGTTCAAGGTAGAACTTTCTGCTAAGACTTTCACCGCCTATGTTCAAGATATGCCAGAAAACAAAGAGCTACAAGCATTACGAGAAAAACTCCAGTCAGACTGGTTTCTTCATTGGCGCTTTGGCAAAGTCTACGGAATTCCTAAAGTTAAAGTGTCTGAACCAGCACAATATGACGGCAAACCCGTTGAACTCAACTGTGACGAACACCTGCAACTTTTAGTAGCTCGTATTGCTAGTGTCTTGCCAGACATATTTTCCAAATATTCAGCTTTTCGATTTAGACCCTTCACATTCTTAGCTCAAAAAGAAGAGTTAGTCAGTTCTATTGCAACTAAACTTCAAGACTTCCCATCGCTGATTTCTCAGTTCAAAATCAAACCCAAATTTATACTTGAACCAAAGTTAGTAGAACTGCGAAACGAAGAACCTTTTATAGGTTTGTTCCTGCGGGTAGAAACTCGTTGGGAAATCCTGGCATCCTTGAGTGAACTACAAAATGCAGGAGTTAATCTTCAGGACTTGTATGTTGTTCGCCGCCAACGTCAACCAGGGCAACGTCGTTTGGTAGGGAAAATCAGCCACATCTCTGACAAAACAGTCAACTTATCTGAATCATTTGATGAAGTTACTTCTATCAATGAGGATGAAGTATGGCTAGAAGGTTCTAGAATGTCTTTCGCACGTTGCCTCAAAACATTACTAGGGGATAAATATAATGCTTTCGAGGCGGAAAGAACCATTCATGAAGCCAAATTACTAACAGGACCAGCACTCGATGATACCCTGACTCGCATGGGAGATTTCCTTGCCAAAAAATCTCCTATGCAGCTTGCGCCTAATTTACTTGGGTACATTGGAAGTCGCATTGAAGCAGTGAATAATGCTAGCTACCAAACCGTAATTTCCGCTTCACCAGTAGAGTACTGCTTTGATTCAGCCCGAACCAAACTAAACCCATATCCTTGGACTGGAATTAAAGAATACGGACCTTTTAGCAGGGATTTTTTTTCAAAAAAATCCCCGGAAATATTAGTGATTTTTCCTGATACAGTTCAGGGAGCAGTTGAAAATTTTCTGAGAATTTTTCTGGACGGAATTAGTATCAAAAAGAAAGTCATCAAAAGTGGTATTGAGCAGTGGGAGGAAAACTCCAAGTACTCTGGTGGATTTGGCAATATTTTTCGGCTTGTAAATCCTAAGCTAACTCTGCAAAAGATTTCCTGGCTCAACAATACCCACAAACCCCCAGCAGTTGCCTACAAAGAAGCTGTTGAACAAACCTTGAGAAATCGAGAAACGATGCCAGATGCAGCCATTGTCATCCTCCTAGACGAACATGCAAGGCTTCCTGATCCAGAAAATCCATATCTTCAATCCAAAGCTTTGTTACTAATGGCTGGAATCCCTGTGCAGGACATTCGGGCATCAACACTCTGTCAACCACGTCAATCACTGCAATACACGCTGCAAAACTTAAGTGTTGCTCTTTACGCCAAAATGAACGGGGTTCCCTGGACCGTAGTTCACGACCTCACGATTAGCGACGAACTCGTCATTGGGATAGGAACTTGCGAATTGTCGGGAAGTCGCTTCCTCGACCGACAAAGGTTTGTGGGCATCACAACCGTTTTTAGGGGTGATGGCAATTATCTTTTAGGTAATCTTTCCGAGGAGTGTTCGTATTCTGAATATCCCAAAGTTTTGAAAGAGTCTACATTGTCAATTTTGCAGGATATTAAGCGACGCAACGGTTGGCAGCCTGGAGATACCGTTCGCCTTGTGTTTCATGCTGCTAGACCTCTCAAGAATATTGAAATTGCAGACATTGTGGCACAGTGTGTTGCAGAAGTTGGCGAGTCACAAAATATTGAATTTGCGTTTCTAACAGTTTCTCACGAACACCCGTTTACCCTGTTGGATAAGTCGCAACAGGGCATCGTCTTGAAAGATGCCGCAAGAAAAGGAACCTATGTACCAGAGCGTGGCAGAATTGTGCAACTGGGAAGATATACCCGACTGTTGTGTACTAACGGACCTGCACTGATAAAAAAGGCGCTTTCGCCGCTACCCAAGCCTTTGTTAATTCATTTACATCCGCAATCTACCTATCGCGATTTGACATATCTTTCCGAGCAAGTTTTAAAGTTTACATCGTTATCGTGGCGCTCCTTGCTTCCAGCTCGCCAGCCAGTAACTATATATTATTCAAAACTAATTGCCGATCTACTTGCCCGTCTGCGACATATCCGAGGTTGGTCTCCTGCATTGCTCAATATCAAACTTCGTGCAAGCAAGTGGTTTCTATGATAAACGCAGTGGTAAAAAGTTTTGGCTATCAGCTGGATAGTCTGGCAGAGTATATTGAAGCAAACTACAACTGTGAATCACCAGAAAGTGGCTTTGCTCGCTACGTTTTTTACCGAGCTGGTAATCAGCCACCGTTTAGCGTGGCATGTGATGCTGTCATTCAAAATCTGGAACTAAGGCGACTGCATGAAGCACCTGTTTTAGCTGCGTTTGGCTACGAACTTGCATGTGGGAGAGTTTTTGACGATAGATTATTAACAGCTTGGGCAAATGGTTTGACGCGACTGGCAAGCCGCGAAGCATTTCCGTCGGATCGCGCTTCGTTTTTCTTTCGACCTGTAGAACTATTGGGTATATCGCTTGGCGCTAGCGTTTGTCCAACAGTTCGTCCGGAAGATTTGCGTTGGCTGCAGGATGTACTTGCAGTGGGAGAACAGAAGTTAATCAATAGCGAATTGTGGACATTTCTTCTGAGCAATTATGCGGCACAAACTCTTTCTGTTTCTTGGAAACCAAGAAGCCTACCTTGGCTGGAGGATATGGCTGTTGATGAACTGGCTTTAGTCAAATGGATTTGTAGTTGTCATTCATTTTTGGCGCAACGCCTTGGCTTAATCCAGATTGAGAAAGAAGTAGATAGGGGTTTGCTTTATCGCTGTATCACAAGAGCGGTTTTAGCACACGATGCTTCGCGTGCCGGTGTCATATATCTTGCGTTGAGAAAAACTGTTGACCAGGTATTCCTAAGAAGCTGGGAGCATTACTGTCAACTTGCTTATAATCCCGAACAAATTCTCAATTTTATTAAATTTATTGGGGAACGCTTCCATACAGTTGTTGAGCAATTTTCGCCTCAAAATTTGCCATTAGAATTTACTGATGAGTACTATCTCAAAAAGTTATTGCAACTTATACCACAGATTCGTTATGATATCGACATTTTGCATACTAGGGTAATTGAAGTAGTTAACAAAAAATCGAGTACTCAGATAATTAACAATCAAGGATTGATGATTTCAGGAGAGAATATCATGATGAGCAACAATCAAAATCACAATATCGAAGTGCAGCAAAATTTTAAGGCTTCGGTCTACGGAGTAGCTGGGAAGGTTGAGGGAAATCAGAACATCTTTGTATCGGAACAACGACAGACCCTCGCTGAAGCTGCTCAAGAGATTCAGCAATTATTACAGCAATTAGAAGCCAGTAATCCTACAGCAACTGAGATACAAAAGGCTGAATTTGTAAAAATGGCGATTGCCCCCACCCGCAAAGAGCGTTTTTTGAGTGCATTGAATGCTGGATGGAAGGAAGCAATCAAGGAATTTTTGGATAATTCCTACATAAATGTCGCAATCGCTATCCTGGAAGGCTGGAAAAACGCAGAGGGATAGTAGTAAGAGCTTTACACAGGTTGCCGTTGCCTTTGGTCGAAGCGCTCAGAGCGCTCAGCAAAAGAACAGAACACCTCCGCCACTGATCTGGTAGTGCAGGGGTTACATCTCATCCTGGGGCAGAGGATGCGGGTGTAGACGTTGGTGTAGATTCTCTCAACTCTGAAATAAACCGATCTAAAGCCCTAGCAGCAGTTTTATACTGGGGAGAAGTTGTGGCAACTTTGCCTTTACCCACTGTAAGGGACTTGAGGACGCTATCGCGCATCAAGTACAAATCTGGTAGTTGTAGTGTCGGTGTAACAGCAGCATTACTCAATTCCTGCTGTAGTTGCTGGTTCTGCTGCTTCAGCGATTCATTCTCACTCTGCAGTTCTTCTACTTGAGCTTTAAGTTGATCATTCTCCTGCTGCAAAACTACCTCCACTTTCCCACAGTTGCCAGTGCCTCCATCCCCACTGGCTCTTGTGCT
>CAZZXJ010000471.1:3762-5620 GCA_964657905.1 uncultured Stigonema sp. | reverse complement strand
TAGCTGCACAGTAGGTGGGACGACCATTACAACCACTGCAACAGTTGCCGGGTCGTACTTTTTTTGAACGCCTGCTACTTCCTCTTTCATCTGGGAGTCAGCCATCCACAATGCAGTAGAACTGTTAGCAAGAGTGACATACAAAAACTTTTTCGCCTGTGGTGTCTGAAGTCCCAGAATTATCCCTCTACCCTGTGCTTGGTATTGACCGAACGCCACCTCAGCAGCACTGGTTGCAAATAACTCCATCAATGGCATGTTGGTATTGGTGTGATGAGTGCGACATGCGTAAATCAATTAGCTTGGTCACATTCACGCTGCTTGGGTTTTGATATGGGTCTGCCAAGTTGCACCTAATAAAAATTCTTGTTGTATTGTAGGCGGAAGCGCACTCACCTTTGACAGCTATTATCACTTGTGTTTTTGTATCCTTCTATAAATTGTGTTTAAATCTCCTGAAAGAGATTCCATAGTCAACACAACTTACGCCATTCTTAATCTCTAAGGCGACTTCATAAAAATTGACAGTTTAAATAATTAATATCCATACTATTGTAGTAAGTTTTATTCTGAGCAACACCACAAATTACAACAGGAGAAGATGCCCAAAAATTCCCGCCAACGCTATCCAGAAAACTGGCAAGACATCGCTTTAGCAGTGAAGTCAGCAGCGGGTTGGCGCTGTACTAAATGTAAGTTGCAATGCCTGCGTCCTAGCGATGATACAAAAGGGCTTTCTCGCTCCCAAAGAATGGCTATAACACTTACAGTTCATCACCATAATTTCGTTCCAGAAGACAATCGCTGGGACAATTTGTGCGCTGTCTGCACTGCCTGCCACCTGTCTTATCATACTAGAAGAAGAGGCAATATTTCGCCTGGACAGTTAAATTTATTTTGATGAGTTATTACTCATTATCTATTAGCAATTAATTTTCAAATATTCCTCATATTCCTGACCTCTATGGGCAGGTGAATATTCAGAGCATCAGCCATTTTTTCTGGCTATTTTCACATTTACATCATTTAGCAATAAGCGAACACCATCAAAACAGATGAGGCGTTGAAAACGAGCGCGCGTGATTTATCCAGGCTTATGAAAGTTAAGCAGCGCTTGAACTTTGCGAACTGTGTTCACAGCAACACCTGCTTTTTGAGCAGCCTGACGCAAAGATAAGCCCTCGTTGAGTGCTTGAATTACAGCCCTCGTTCTGGGCTTAAGTAAAAATTCTTCATCCGTCTCAGTTGGACGCCCGACATGAGTACCCCATTTTTTCGCCCGGGACATCCCTGTCTTGATTGCCTGGGAACGCTCTGCTGCTTTTTGATCGGCTTGGATTCCTAACTCAACTTGGTCTAATTCGCCTGCAAGAATGCCAGCTTCAACTTGGGTTAAAGTTTTAGGCTTCATTCGGCGGAGGTCGCGCAGTACGGATTTGGCATCATCAAACTTGTAATACTCAGTCAGCGCACCAATGGGGTGGTTAAAATCCCGATACCTGTACTTAAAATACAGTTCAACATTTCCCCTGTGCTCCCAAGTTCCCAAAATTTTGATAGTGACTGACTGAAAATGCCCTAACAACTCATGAGGAATCTCAGCAACCCGTTCGGAGACTGGTCGGCGTGTCACCCCAATTTTGTGAAAGGTTTCTCCATCGCCAAGCACCTCCAGAAAATACAGGGTATTTGACAGAATCCTGAGAAGCTGTGCGCGGTAGATTCTTAAATCAGTAAATTTTTCCTTTAGTTGTGGGGAATCGGCGTCGTAGGCATTGAGTGCCGCCCGTTGTAAGTCCCTCAACTTTTTTTCAATTAGCGGTTCCTGAACTTCGTTAAATAGCTGTAGTGATAATTC
>CAZZXJ010000471.1:0-3662 GCA_964657905.1 uncultured Stigonema sp. | reverse complement strand
TGCCTCCAGTTCCTTGCCTGTAAGCTCTAGGTTGAATTTGTCAAAAAGTGGTAGGGTGGGAATGTCAGTTGAGCGCTCAACGAACCGGCAAGTTTCTTCCGTGTGGGCAAAGTGATGCTCCTTTATCTTGCCCTTCTTGGCAGTCAATCCCCCTTGACAATAGGGGCATTTTAGATTATTTTTCCCACGAGGGACATCATCTATAGAAACTAGCGCCCCATCTGAATCTACTCCGTATTGAAGCCACATTGGAGACAACCTTTCTTGATACAGTTGATTACATCAGAATTACAGGTTGTTTACAACCTGATTTGAGTGTATCAAGAAAGGGTTAGCTGGAATATTGAATTCAAGTTGATAACGACTATGCCAAAGCCAAACTTTGACTGGGTGACAGACCCGACTTGGAAACAGAAAATTCAGCAAGCTTGGGAGGAATTCGAGCGCCATCCCGAAAAAACTCATTTGCTGTACAAGTATCATCACTTGGTAGATGAGGCTAGTTTCGCTCTCTTAATCGTTGAAGAATCCGAGCTAAAACCAGGTTTGGCTTCGGACAATGCACCATCATTAAAAGATATGTGGTGATCTCATCGCTATCAAAGAGCTAGCGATCTGGCCCAATCTACGCTCAAATTCATCTCAATTCGTGCGCTCGCCAATCTACGCTCAAGTGGGTTCGTGCATATCTGGGCAGTTACAAAAAACATCATCTTTCCCACAGACACAGGAAGAAGAAGATGTAAACACAAGCACTTCGGATTTGCCTTCTTTCCTCATTTCACACTTATGACGTAAAAAAAGCAGCAGATATAAATCGGCACATCTCCATACCTGCCACATACAATACTCGCGACCAGGAAGCTTTTTAAAGATTATGTTAGACCCAGATACTCTAGCTTCTTTTAAACTTACAATAATCCGTTTGCTAGAAGAGTTTCTCCTCGAGAGAATTACCAAACTAGACCCTGATGCAAGACTTGAAGAAGAAATTATTTTAAATAATGCGCGTCAGGGAGTGGGGTCCACATTTTTAGAGAAGTATTTTCAAATTCCTGATGAATTCTGGAATTTGAAATATGAATGGCTACAGCAGGCTCACAAACTGGCTCAAAATAAGAAAGAATTGCAGATTTTTTTTAATTCTGAGATTCACCCATATCTGGATTTATTCAAAGACATAGAAACCGATAACCCCCTACTTATATCTAAAATAACCTCCGACTCAGACGAGTCTGATTCTAGTAAAAGTAAAGCCAATTTGAGTCACAGTGTTGGCGACACTGTGTTTCGAGCGCTCGATTCCCTAACTAGGCTATGTGCGCTTCGAGTTACTACTGAGTTAATACAGGGGATGGACTTGCACAACCTTAGTTTGTCAACCCTAGAAAATCTATTAGGAGGCGCGCCAAAACCAGTCCCAGTCACTGAAGTCAGGCTATCTGAAATTACAGGCTTACCCACTCCAGCACCTCTGAGGGCTGGTGTTGAATCTCACTATCGTCCCGATAAATGGAAAAGAGATGCCAACAACTACGGCGTTTTTGAGGCGGCTTCTAAGACTAACCCCACAAATCGAGTAGAAGTTTTCATAGGCGGGGAAAAAGATGGTGATATCTTGGCATTGGAAGCCGCTCGCCAAGTCATCGATTTGATGGGAATTGACGCGGCAAAACTTCAGTTAGTTTTTGCGGCTCACGCTTTCAACAAACACCACCTTTTTAACTCTAAATTCAGTTTGAAAGGTACAGAAATCATTAAACAAATAGGTTGGGATAAAAGACATCGTTTAACTGGATCTGAAAAACTTGCTGAACTTGCTAGCATTGCCTTTCATATAGGAAGGATGTTAATGCAATGTACCTGGGTAGAAGGCAAGCCAAAGGGTAATAAAGTCGATGTTAGTGTTAGTGTTTCTCCCCTGTGGGTGATTGAGGTAGATGCCAGAGGACAAAAGAATATATTCACTGGAATTGTTGATAATCCTGACGAAGTTTATATTAATGTTAGTCCCGGTCCTTGGACAGAGAAATGGCTAAATAGGATGGGATTCAAAGCGGGGTTTGCCCTGCATCAATTTGGCTGGCTAGCCACAGAAATATTAAAAATAGACCCCTACCATGATGAACTGGCGCTAAAGCTGGCAATTCACCTAACAATGATTAGCCGCATTAAGGTGCAGGATAAAAACCAGTACGAACATAAAGTTGGAACGCTGTTAGAAGCCGTAGAGCTTGAAGCCCGAATTAATGCAGCGCGTCAAGGTTTTCGAGAAGCTTACAACCTGAAGCAACGATGGGATAATGCTTTGATTTTATTGATGAGTATGGGCTGGCGAGTCATCTTTGACGATACCACCTACCCAGAATGGTTGAGAGCCAATAGCCAAGCAGAGAAACCTTCTGATTGGAAAAAAGAGAAAATCATTGACCAACTGTGGAAAGCAAAGTTGACCATTAAACCGCCTGAGCCTATCCCAACCCTGCTAGCTGCCAAGAGTGAACCATTACAACTGAAGTCATTTGCACCCCCCAAGTCAGAACCTATTTTAACAGGGGCGGATATCCGGAAGCAAAGGGAATCCAAAGGAATAAGCCAAACAGCCCTGGCTGAGTGGGCGGGTAAAACCAAAGCTTGGCTGTGCATGGTGGAGAAAGGCAAACGAAAGATCGGCCCGAAAGAAGCAAAAGAGCTTTGGGCAGGTATTGACTTTTTGGCGAATAAGTCAGCCCAACCGTGAATTTACCTTCCCCCAATAGAATTTGGGATTTGAGATTGTAAAACTCAAGCCCCAAGAGGATTTCAGGATTTTAAATCAGGGAAGTCGCACCCCCATAGGGTGTTAACACCTTATGGGGTAAATTGTTAACATGTTATGTTAACCAAAAAAAAATGCAAAAAATGGCTTTAAAGCTTTGTTTGGCATGACTTTCAGCGGTTAACAGAAAATGCCCCATCGGGCGACCAGCTTTTTTTGAAACTTTTACTGTGTAAGGGTTTCAGCCTGAGTTAACAGCCTGATCAGTTTGATTAGTTTTGATGGGCGCACCAAGTGCCTGTTGCAGAAAGTGCTTTATTCGTGGTTATTCCTATGCCGAAATAGCCACCGTGAAAATTTCTATACACAGTACAAGTGCATCCAGAGTACTCAGTCAGTTCCAACAAAGACATTTAGCGCCTTCGCTGCCCCTTTTACCTAGACCTCTCTTGGATCTCTTAAGCGCACCCACTCCGGTGTGCCAGCAGCTTTAGGGGTGAGGGCTGATGAACGACAATTCCCCGAACCTATACCCCAACGACTTAACGCCTGCTGAATACCACGAACTTGCCTATGGCAGTGCCATCCATCCTGCCCTCATCGATCGCAACTTCATCCACATCGAAGGAGTTGCGGTTTACTCCTACCTGTTTATTTCTGACCAAATCCCTCGCAAAAATGCCGGTCGAGTCACCGACGGCTTCTTAAAGCAGTACCAGCACGCCGAAGATGGGGGAATGTGGATTTCAGGGCTTGACCCCCAAAACGACTGGCAACCGATGGAATGGGGGCGCTTTAAGCCCACCAATCCCCGTGTCGATGCAGAAAAAGGCAAGCCCGTCAAATACGAATCTCCACCCAAAACACCCAACCGCGTCACCTACTTCGATGTCCCCGACTGTAT
>CAZZXJ010000470.1:0-5637 GCA_964657905.1 uncultured Stigonema sp. | reverse complement strand
TGTTAGGTCTCTATTTTATTTTCTGGGAGTCCCATTAAGCAGTCGGTGTGATCTTTTCTTTGTTAGTTGCTTTTGGAACAAACAGTAGTGGAAACAAAAGCCCAGAGCGGTGCTTGTAGTCAGCGAATTCAGGATAGCGAGAAAGAGACTGGTCTTTTTTAAGCATGTTTGGAATAAATACCATGCTGATAAAACCGCCAAGAATTAAGAATGGAAGCCAGTGTTGAGTTAATAAAGCAAAGGCGCTATAGATAAGTATCTCTCCCAAGTAATTGGTGTTACGACAACGCTCAAACAACCCTTCTGTAATCAGTCCTTGTTTGTACTTAAGGGTATAGTACTTTTGGGCATCGCTGACAAAGTGCAGAAATATACCCAAGATGTTTAAGGAAATAGCAATTGCTACGAGTGGGAGTGATGGTATGGTGCCACTACTAATAAGAATAAATGGAGCTATCCAGTACAAGCTCACTAACCCAAAGATAAAAACACCACTAGCAATAGAAATGTCTTGCTCCCATTGCTTATCTGGGTACAGGCGGTCTTTGATCAACCACAAATAACCATAAGTGCTGTGAAGTGCTAAGTAAACCCAAGGTCCAAGGGAGAAATTTTGGTACAAAATCATTAGTGCTAAAATCACCCAAAAAGTGAGTGCTTTATGTAAATTGATAGCGTGCTTGGCTTTCATAATTACAATTCCTATTTATTTGATAGCGTTGTTATTAAAAGCACATTCATGCTTCACGACTAAAGATTTGAGTTGCGACTGTAACAAGTTTCCCAATATAAGGGTATCTCGTTCTGGTGTGTCGATTAACAGGAAAACTGGGTTCTTTCTCACTTTTGGTGATCTCCTCAAGCGATCAGGCGATCGCATCCCTTCCGCACAATTGTGCTGAACGGGGTGGTGAGTAAATTTGCACTGAAAATATAATTTTTGTAAATTTTCAATTGATTACCACCCCTAGACCATATTCTCGGAGGCTCGAAAATGGTTCTTTTTTAGACTTGTGCAAATTATGCAAATGCCAATCAATCCATTTTTTTTAAGCGATCGCCGACTTGGAACGCCTTGGCATTAAACCACAAATCCACTATCACCTTAGTGAACATTGGGTCTTAGTCTCACGGACTTATGCTATTAGACCGAAAATAAATTTTCGGGCGGTTGTATAGATAATGAAATATGCCTGGTTGTTCTAACCTATTGAAGGAACTCGATATTCAGTTCTAACTTTTCTCCTAGCCATAGTGAATGATCTGTATGGTCTTTCAGATCATCCCCTGTCTCAGGGTGAACGAGAATATCCAACCCCTGACGATTAAGCATTAACCAGGGAACAACCTTGCTAAACTGTTCTGGAGAGAATGCAACTTGATACATCGGTTTTGGATGTGGACCAATTGGTTTGTCATGCCAACGCCCAAGCCGCACGTCAAAATCTCCTAATCCTTCGCGTACACGCGCAGCCGTTTCACGACTTGCGGGAGCGAAATAAACATGAGCGTGAAAACCCGTGATTTCAACGGTACCTTCTTTCATCGCTCTCAACTCCACTTTTTGTTTTCAATTTTAGGGACTTCCAAATAAAAAAGCATCCAATTACTTCTTGTGGAGGCAGGCATCTTGCCTGCCTCAAGCGTGTAGGGCGGGCAGGATGCCCACCCCACAATATTGGATAATTTATTTGTTGGAGTTCCCTAATTAGTATTTCGGCGAGGGGCTTTTGCCCCATCTTGCATTTGCCGCTTATCCGTGTGAATATTGTTTCACCTATTAAATACTGTAATTTGCTCAATATAACGTATTATACCTGTAAAACAATAACCTTAAAAGCATACTTATGTTGACTAAACTCCTACCAGTCCGACTTTTAAACATTTTCAGCGGCTTATACCAGGTTGGGAAATTATCCAGAATTCGCATATTTGCCCTATTCTTTACCGTGGGACTGGGCTTGAGTCTTGCTATGTCTGCTTGTTCTAACAGCAGCACAAGTAACTCACAAGCAACGGAGACAGCAAACCAAAGTCCGACCAGTAAAGGCGTTGTGGTTCACATTGGCTATCAGAAGGCAGCAACTATTCTCAGTGTTATGAAGGCAAAAAAAGACTTGGAGAAAGCTTTGGCTGCTGGTTCTTCAGTGACATGGACAGCATTTCCCGCCGGTCCGCCGATGTTAGAGGCAATGAATGCTGGAAGTATTGATTTTGGTTATACCGGTGAATCACCACCAATATTTGCTCAAGCCGCAGGCATTCCTTTGCTTTATGTTGCTTACGATCCTTGGAGTCCGAAAGCGGAAGCTATCATTGTGCCAAAAAATTCATCTCTTCAAACGGTGGCGGAACTCAAAGGTAAACGAGTTGCCTTTGCTAAAGGCTCAAATGCTAACTTCTTAGTGGTGAAAGCATTAGAAAAAGCCGGATTAAAGTATAGCGAGATCAAGCCAGCTTCTCTCCCACCTCCCGATGCTCGTGTAGCTTTTGAGGGTAACAATGTAGAAGCGTGGGCTATTTGGGACCCGTACTTAGCAGCAGCCCAAGCCGCAACAGGCGCACGCACTCTGACTGATGGAACGGGACTCGCACCGAATCGTGGTTATTATCTTGCCGCTAAATCTTTTGTGGAAAAGCAACCTGACTCGTTGAAAACAGTGCTAAATGAAGTCAAAAAAATCAGCGCCTGGGCGCAAAAGAATCCGGCGGAAGTCGCGAAATTTCTCTCGCCAGAATTGGGTATCGATGCTGCCGTTTTGGAGGTAGCAGAAAAGCGGCGCGAGTATGGGGTGCTGCCGATAACAGATGAAGTTATTGCCGGACAACAGCAGGTTGCCGATGCCTTCTACAAAATCAAGGTACTGCCGAAACCAATCAACGTCAAGGAAATCGTTTGGCAAGGCAGTTGAAGAGAGCAGGGGAAATGGATTTCAGTTTATTTTTAATCTCGTACTCTAAAAATGCCTATCTACGATTCAATTGGTCAACAATACGCAAAAACTCGCGTCCCAGACTCTCGTATTGTTCAGGCGATCATCGATTTACTTAACTTGCCAAAAGGTAGCATTATTGCTGATATTGGGGCTGGTACTGGTAGTTACACCCAATTGCTAGCTAACCAAGGATTTTCTGTTTATGCTGTAGAACCTTCTTTAATAATGCGATCGCAAGCGGAAAAACATCCACAAATTGAATGGCTCACCGGATATGCAGAGGCGATACCTTTACCAGACAACTCTGTTAATGGAGTCACAAGTATTCTCACAATTCATCACTTTTCCAACCTCGAACAAGCCTTTAAAGAAATGCATCGAATTATTCAATCCGGGGTAATAATTTTATTAACTTTTGATATTAGATTGGCTCAGAGAATATGGCTTTATGATTATTTTCCTTGGCTTTGGGAAGATGCGCTACGATTTCTACCACTCAACGAACTTGCCAACTTAATTCAGGTAAATACCACTCGACGTGTTGAAGCTATACCTTTTTTGTTGCCCTATGATTTGTCTGATTTATTTGCAGCAGCAGCTTGGAGGCGTCCTGAGTTGTATCTGCTGCCTGAAGTGCGTGCAGGAATATCGTCTTTTGCTTTGGCTAACAAGCGAGTCATTGAGTCTGGATTAAAGTCTCTTGCAGCAGATTTAAACAGTGGTCAATGGGATGCAAAGTATGGAGAAATTCGCTCCTTGACGGAGATTGATGTGGGTTATCGTTTTTTGTGTGCAACTTTATAAATTAACAGGAGTATGGTCGCCCCCTTAGGGCTAGTCACTAATTCCCTTACGTGGAATACAGACACTTTGTAGGGGCACGCCACTGCCGTGCCCAAAGCCGGTATAATTAGCCCTTTTTGCCCTAGTGGTTTACCAAACAAAGTTTGCGGGGTTCGTAGTAAGCGATTTATCACTTTTTCAGGACTAAAGTCCTGACTACAAACTAGGCAAAGTTGATTTGGCGGACTACTAGAATCCTTGTTGCGATTTTCCCTCGTTTGAGAGCGTCGTAATGATCTCGGTAAGCGATCGCGTGCTATTGCTTTGTTCAGCTGTTTCCTTACCTAAAGAAGTTTCTTTTACCAAGCGGTAAACATCGGCCGCGCCTTGAAAAGTGCGATCGCTCAAACCTAATGCATCAAAAGTTTCTGCAATCTCTTCCATTTCCCCCACCCACCGATGGGCTTTGGGCGTCATTGATGGAATGGAACGGGTTAAGATGTTAACTAACTCCGGTTGGCTGCTTGACAATTCATCCCACAGTTGTTCATCCAAGCCCAATCGATGTGCTGCAATCAGTAATTGGGTGCCAATTGCTGTCAGTCCCTTTGTTAGCGCTGCATAGGATATCTTCAATCCTGAAGCGTGACCTATTTCATCACCAATTACTCGGATATCCAATCCGTAGTCCCGCAACTGTTTAAGTTCAACTGCCTGTGTGCCGGAAGCATAAATACGGGTGCGATTTGGTACTCGTGGCGGTGGACCAATAATTGATGCATCTATGAATTGTCCCCCTGCTGATTCGATCAGTTGTGCAATGTTTCTTGCTTTCTGAGGTGAGATCGCATTACAGTCAACATACAGAGTGTTTTTGCCAACATTGCTAATTGCCTCGGCTACTTGCTTTGCCGCCTCAATCGCTGCTGCAGGAACCAGAATTGATAATACGACGTCGGATTCAATCACCAGTTGTTTAAGGGAACCCACATCCTGGATGTTTACTTGGGCTGCCAATTGCCGAGTCCGTTCGCTCCGTTCGTTCAAAGCAGCAATAGTCTTCAATCCATGTTGATTGAGTACAGCAGCGATCGCCTGCCCCATATCACCTGGACTTAAAATACCAATAGTTTGGATCTGCATGGAAATCTCTATCTTTACCCAATATTCAGTTTACAGTCTTGTGTTTTTCGCGGGACTATGCAATATTATAATCATAAGATACGTTAAACTTATAGATTTAACGTAGTTAACATAATCGAAGATTTTTTAGGACATATCATCCTAGATATCGTCCGCATCTCCTCCTCCTGACTCTCCTGCAACCACCCAAGACTTTCAGCATCTTGGGTGTCAATTGCTAACCAACCTGTGAAATGAGCCGACCACTAGCGGCGTACGCTTGCAACAAATGAAAGAAGCACATTTTTTTTCAATTTCTGAAAGCCATGCTGCATAAGGGTTATAAAATGTGCATCTTAGGACTCAACGTACTGCCATTTCTGTTAAAGCAAAGCGCTCTTCGCGCCATGAGCAACTATTATTCTTGATTAAGTAAGTCGGCGATAAAAAACCTAACTATGTAAAGAAAAGTAAAGTTAGTATAATTGGCTCGTAGTAAGCGCTTCAGCGCTAAAGCGCTTACTACAAACTTTCATTTATTTATGCCGACTTACTTATATTACACGGAAAGGCACTTCCTATTATCTATGTAATACACCGCAAACACTGGAAATTCATCTGAGTATTACACCATAGGGGCAAGAAAATAGAAAAGCTTATAGCACAGATCTGAGATCGGATTTTTCCTATTACTTAAATGTTAAGCAATATTTCGCAAACAGTATCCGGGCAAGACCCCGATATAAGCTCTCTTATTAGTTTTGATTAAGCAATACTAAAATATCGCCTGTTTACT
>CAZZXJ010000469.1:0-5648 GCA_964657905.1 uncultured Stigonema sp. | reverse complement strand
GCTTTTATTATAAGTAATCAAGCGGACATGATATTATAAGGCTTTGAGAATTGTGGTGAGAAATCCGGGATATACTGCCAGATTCTGCTGTTCCGTAACAAGTAGCAGTTGCCTTCAGGCAATTACGCTGGTAGAAACCCCAACTGCATTCGTTCCGCCGCAATGCCATTAAATGGCTTATTCAGACAAAACTCCTCGTAGCTAGTGGACAGTATTTTCCATGACAACGCAAATCGCAATACATTCTGAGCATTTATACAGATCCTATCTGCTGGACAGTATCGTCCATAACAACGCAAATTGCAATAGCTTCCGAGCAATTTATATCTATCGGCGTTTTCTTCTGACTAATCAATGCAACTGCATATAATAACAATAAAAAATAGACACAACGGTTGCAGAATTTATGCTTTTTCCTACAAACAATGTGATACTAATCATATATTGCCGACAACTTTTAGTTAAACAAATCAATATATTTCATAAAAGTTGTCTTTTAAATAAAGATTTAACAATAATTTTAAAGTAATTTTTTTATAAATAGAAATATTTGATACAAAGCGAATTTGCGAGAATATAAAATATTTGACAACTTTACAAAAGTAATTATGTGAAAAATAAAGACAGAAAAGAAGACTAATAATATGTGCAAGGCAGACGACTAATGGTAGCTCTCACAGAGAACGTTCAAAAACGGCTAACTATACAAACTGTCGAAATTGCTCCTAACACAACAGCAATTCGCTCTCTTGACTGGGACCGCGATCGCTTCGACATCGAATTCGGACTGCAAAACGGTACCACCTATAACTCATATCTCATCAAAGGTGACCGGATAGCTTTAGTTGATACCTCTCACCGAAAGTTTTGCGACCTGTATTTAGACACCCTCAAAAGCCTCGTAAACCCGAAGGCGATTGATTACGTCATTGTCAGCCACACAGAGCCAGACCACAGCGGCTTAGTTGAAGACGTTCTCCAGTTAGCTCCCAGAGCCACCGTCTTAGCGTCAAAAGTTGCACTCCAATTTCTGGAAAATCTAGTACACTATCCGTTTTCCAAGCGGATTGTGAAAAGTGGAGATCGCGTGGATTTAGGTCAGGGACACGAAATAGAATTCGTAAGTGCACCTAATTTGCATTGGCCCGACACAATATTCAGCTTCGACCACAAAACCCAAACTCTCTACACCTGTGATGCGTTTGGGATGCACTATTGTAGCGATAGTACATTCGACGAAGACTTAGAGGCAATTGAAGCCGACTTTAGATTTTACTACGATTGCTTAATGGGTCCCAATGCCCGTTCCCTGTTGAATGCCATGAAAAAAATGGGCGATCTTGGGAACATTAAAGTCATTGCCAACGGACACGGACCCTTACTGTATCATAATCTTGACGTTCTTCGGGAGTGCTACCACAACTGGAGCCAAAAACAAGCGAAGGCAGAAACTATTGTTGGCTTATTTTGTGTCCCTGACTATGGGTATGGCGATCGCCTCACCCAAGCAATTGGTCACGGAGTCATGAAAACTGGGGTTGGCGTCGAAATCATGGATTTGACGACAGCAGATAGCCAAGAAATCCAAGAACTAGCAGCTAGATCAGCAGGCATTATTATCGGTATGCCTCCAAGCGCTAACCTTGCAGCGCAGGCTGCCATCAGTTCGTTACTAGGTATCGTTAAGGACAAGCAATTAATCGGACTATTTGAGTGTTACGGCGGAGATGATGAACCCATTGATCCGCTCCGCAGAAGATTTATCGACCTTGGCGTCAAGGAAGCCTTCCCAGCGATTCGGATTAAAGAGACTCCTAGTGCCGCCACATACCAGCTTCTTGAAGAAGCTGGTACGGACTTGGGACAAATGCTTGTCCGCGACCGCAACATCAAGCAGATCAAGTCCCTCGATGTCAACATGGAAAAAGCGTTGGGGAGGATCAGCAGCGGACTATACATTATCACCACCAAAAAGGGTGATATTAACGGTGCAATGCTTGCATCCTGGGTATCTCAAGCTAGTTTACAACCCCTAGGATTTACTGTAGCCGTTGCCAAAGACCGTGCAATTGACTCCTTGATGCAAGTAGGCGATCAGTTTGTCCTCAACGTTTTGGAAGAAGGAAATTATCAGGAACTGAAGAAGCACTTCCTCAAACGCTTGCATCCTGGTGCTGACAGATTTGCTGGCGTTAAGACTCAAACAGCCAAAAACAGTTGCCCGATTCTGACAGACGCTCTCGCCTATATGGAATGCGAAGTTGTTAGCAGCATGGAATGCAGCGACCACTGGCTTTTATACTGCACTGTCCAAGATGGTAAAGTCTCCAAACCAAATGCGCTCACAGCTGTTCGCCACCGTAAGGTAGGCAACTACTATTAATTAGTAATTATTAACGCTATCTGCTCACCCTTCACTCAACAACCATGAGCAATTCCAATCCTCGCGACGTACAAGTTCTACAAATTGCCACAAACACTACAGTACTCAGAGCACGCAGTTGGACACGGCTGCGATTTGAAATTGAATACGCACTTGCTAGGGGCACTACCATCAATTCCTATCTAATTGAAGGTGATAAAACTGCAATTATCGACCCACCCCCTGAAACTTTCACCGCAATTTATCCAGAGGCATTGCAGCAGTGCCTGGACTGGAAACGCTTGGATTATGTAATTCTAGGTCATTTTAGTCCCAGCCGAGTAGCAACCCTGAAAGCGCTTTTAGAACTTGCCCCGCAGATAACTTTTGTCTGTTCTCTTCCAGGCGCGGCAAATTTGCGTGCTGCTTTCCCTGACAGCGATCTAAAAATCATGACGATGCGGGGAAAAGAAACCCTGGATTTAGGCAAGGGTCATCAATTGAAATTTGTTCCCATGCCCAGTCCGCGTTGGCCATCAGGACTATGTACCTACGACCAGCAAACCCAAATTCTCTACACAGATAAGCTATTCGGAGCTAATGTCTGTGGTGATGAAGCGTATGATGAAGACTGGGATGTTTTAAAGGATGACCAGCGGTACTACTACGACTGCCTGATGGCTCCCCAAGCTACTCATGTACAAGCAGCTTTGGAGAAACTATCAGAACTGTCGGTGAGAATGTATGCTACCGGTCACGGACCGTTGATCCGCTACGGCTTAATAGAACTTACCAAAGCTTATGAAGCATGGAGCCTTGCTCAAACCGATCGCGAGATCACCGTCGCTTTACTTTATGCCTCAGCTTATGGGAATACAGCAACTTTAGCGCAAGCGATCGCCCTGGGACTGACCAAAGGTGGGGTCGGCGTAAAATCAATCAACTGCGAATTTGCTCAATCTGATGAAATTCGCGCCGCTGTAGAAAACTCCGATGGCTTTATCATCGGCACTCCTACCATAGGTGGTAATGCACCTACTCCCATTCATACCGCTCTGGGTACTGTGCTATCCATCAGTGACAACAGCAAACTGGCTGGGGTGTTTGGTTCCTATGGTTGGAGTGGTGAAGCGATTGACTTTGTTGAAGGTAAACTCCGAGATGCGGGTCATCGCTTTGGATTTGAGACCTTGAGGGTCAAGTTTAAACCCGACGATGTCACTCTCAAGTTCTGTGAAGAAACGGGTACAGACTTTGCCCAAGCCTTGAAAAAAGCTAAAAAAGTGCGTTTGCCACAAACAGCTGCCACCCCTGTTGAACAGGCTGTAGGTCGCCTCGTTGGTTCAGTTTGCGTGGTCACAGCGAAACAAGGAGAAGTTTCTACTGGGATGCTTGGCTCTTGGGTTTCTCAAGCAACCTTCAACCCACCTGGTCTGACGGTTGCTATTGCCAAAGACCGGGCGATTGAATCCCTCATGCATTCAGGAGGTAAGTTTGCCCTGAATATTATGGCCCAAGACAATCATGTAGTAGACTACATGAAGCACTTTCGTAAATCTTTTCTGCCAGGAGAAGACCGCTTTACAGATTTTGTCACAGACGTCGCGGATAATGGCTGTACTATCCTAGGGGACGCCCTAGCTTATCTTGAATGCTCGGTCAACAAGCGCATGGAATGTGGTGACCACTGGGTTGTGTATGCAACTGTTGACAACGGTAAGTTACTCAAACCTGAGAGCGTTACTGCCATCAACCATCGCAAATCTGGCAATCATTATTAAGCCCATACTCTACAAAGGTGAGGCTACCTTTACAGAGCCTGCGCAAGCAGGCTTTTATGCTGACAATCTATACGCCTACTCCCGAACCGCCAGAAGAAGAACGACACCTACCTAGAGTTACTATTCCCACATTATTCCACTTACAAAGGTGTTAGTTATTTGTTTTGGCTCGCTATCTTTGAGCTACTCATGAGCAAGACTGCGCTTCCTGTGCAGCAGTCTTACTGTTAGACCTCGCGTAAACCTGGGAATCCTATCGATAAGCTCTTCAAAAAGTGTGCGGGAGAAAAATTAATGGATTTTGCTCGTCTAAAATATATTAAGAATGTGAATGATGACGAAGGTTGGGCATATGATGACAACCCTCGTGGGGCTTACTTTCGATTGAACTTCAAAAGAGGCGAAGGTGTAGAGACTCATGCATTGAACCTACCAAAAGGATCTCTGATCATTCTTTCCCAAAAACCACCTGCACTCGTGCGATACCTGACGCACATAGTTGAAGTGGTTAATGAAAAAAATGAAGATGAACCCCAACAGGAGGAAGGTATGTGGGGTATTTTCCGATGGGTCAAGATTCATTGGATTGCTGATTTCAGTCAGCCCGATCATATTCCTTTTGATAAAGAGGTAATGAAAGTTGACTGGGGATGCTATGACACTAAAGCTAAATTGCTAACTAGTCGCAATTTGATGGAGCATTGGAAAACCATCGATAACTTGAGAACACACTTAGAAAAAGTATTTATCTCATAGCTTAACAGGTTGACTTTTGTGTGGGGTGATGGTATAAGCATTCGTAAGCCCTCGGCAGATCACCGGGGGCTTTTGATTGTGGAGAGTGTTGATAAACACTATTTAACAGGCTTGTGTTTTTAAGGTAATAGGTTTTCATCCGCCGAAGCCTTTCCCGCTAGGTTCGCTATGAGGAACTTTCAGTGCAACCAGAAGTCATCCTGTGGAAGTACTACCAATTTACTATGGCAGAGCCTTACATACCAGATTCCTCTATTATTTTGGTTAACGGCAGAAAGGTACTGAGGGTGAAAATCCAGCAATCAAAAAGGGATCAGCGTATAACTTTAGGCTAAGATTACGCAATTACCACCAGGACAATTCCATATCTACTGTGTAAAGTGTAACTAAGACTTTGTTACTGGGTATATTTCATACAAGATGCTCAGTACTGTGGCAAATCTTAGATGATATATTCCTTCTCGTATGACTCCAGAACATAAAAAGCTTAGATTTCCTCTCTGGCAATATCTGAACCAGCCCGTGCTTAGTCCCTGTACTAAACTTGTATGGAATCCCCGTCGCTTCGCGTATTTTTACAGCGTTCAACTTCTACAACGGTGCTGGTGTAAAGAATGTGATGCTAAGGGACCTTATCAAAACTGAATAGGCAGGAATTGTTGGTTGTTAATTAGACATCTCCAGAAATTAATTGTGCGTTGTCTACAACCCTTGTAGAGACGCGAAATTTCGCGTCTCTACATTGTTTT
>CAZZXJ010000468.1:0-5652 GCA_964657905.1 uncultured Stigonema sp. | reverse complement strand
AAACATGGTGAACAGCGGGTTTGGGAATCGGCGATTATTAACGAATACCTAGAGGAAGTATTCCCTGAGCCATCTCTACTACCACTCGATCCAATACTAAGGGCGCAAGCTAGAATTTGGATTGATTTTGCTAACACTCGGTTTGTCCCGGCATACTCTAGTTTGCTACGTTCTCCAGACTCCGAACAACAAAAAGCTGCTGCGGAAGAATTACACAATCATTTGCGATTTATTGAAAATGAAGCTTTAGCAAAACTATCTGGAGATGGACCATACTGGTTTGGTAACGTCATCAGTCTCGTTGACCTCACCTATTATCCTTGGTTTGAGCGTTGGGCTACCCTTGAACAATATCGTAGCTTTCAAATACCAGCCCAATTAACTCGCTTGCAGCGTTGGCGTCAGGCAGTGAGTCAGCGAGAGTCGGTGGTTGCGATCGCCAACTCTCAGGAATTTTACTTACAACGCTATGCCAGATTTGCACCTGTTCCTGTGTAAGCTATTAGACCTCTCCGAAAAAGAATCTAGAGACGCGAAATTTCGCGTCTCTACAAGGATGGAAGGTAACGCATAATTAATTTTCGGAGATGTCTATTAGCTATCAGCTATGAGCAGAAAAGTACAAACATCCTCAAATTAGGTTAATGAAATACGTCAATCTAGGTAAAACCGGACTAAAAGTATCCCGCCTATCCCTTGGTACCATGACATATGGCTCACGCCAATGGCGAGAATGGGTGCTGGAAGAAGAAGAAAGTCGCCCGTTTATTAAACTTGCTTTGGAGTTAGGGATTAATTTCTTTGACACAGCCGATGTTTACTCTTTGGGTGTCAGCGAAGAAATAGTAGGAAAGGCACTCAAAGACTTGGCAAAAAGAGAACAAGTCATCATTGCGACTAAAGTTTACAATAAAGTAGGGGATGGTCCCAACGACAGGGGATTGTCTCGCAAACATATTTTTGATAGCATCGATGCCTCGTTACGACGGCTACAGACAGATTACGTAGATTTGTACCAAATTCATCGATGGGATGACGAGACACCCATTGAGGAAACCCTAGAAGCACTGCATGATGTAGTTAAGTCGGGCAAAGTTCGTTACATTGGTGCTTCGAGTATGTATGCATGGCAGTTTGCCAAAGCCCTTTATACGGCAGACAAACACGGTTGGACTCGCTTCGTTTCCATGCAAAATCACTACAACCTAGTCTACCGAGAAGAGGAACGAGAAGTGTTGCCATTATCTCGTGCTGAAGGAATTGGGATCATTCCCTGGAGTCCTTTAGCGCGGGGTTTTCTGGCTGGAAATCGACAAAAGCAAGGTTATGGTGAGACTGTGCGGGCAAAAACCGATGAATTTGCCCATAATCTCTACTATCAAGAGTTGGATTTTCAAATTGTTGATCGCGTCGTAGACTTGGCTGAAAAACGCGATGTTAAACCAGCCCAAATTGCCCTAGCTTGGTTGTTACACCAACCGGGTGTGACAGCCCCTATCATTGGTGCAAGCAAAATAGAACATCTCAAAGAAGCAGTCGAAGCTGTGGATTTGGTGCTTTCCGAAGAAGAACGCAAGTTGCTTGAAGAACCATACAAACCTCATCCCATCTTAGGACATCACTAGTAGGGGCGGGGTTCCCCCGCCCTTACGTTTATATCGTAGTCTACCCAACTGTAATTCGCTCTTCGTCGCAACGAGGCAAATATTCCGTTACTCACAGATAACAGCCAGAATCACTTTCCCTCCAGACTTGAGGCATAAACATGTTTGAGGCTATAGCAGCAGCTTGGCTATTACTGTTTTTTGGCGACTTTCTTTCTACCTTCTGCTACCACGTACCCGAACATATTTTTGGTAGCCTCCACCTAAAAACACACCACTCCGCAAAGAAAGAATTTCGTCACTACGCTGTCCTGAAGTTCAATTACCTGGTTCTTTTAGATGGTTTTCTGGGTGCTGTACCGTATCTACTGGTAGCATTAGTTTTATGGACTTTTTCTCCCGTCGGCATAGTCTTTGGAATACTTTTTGGTCAGTTTCATGTGTGGTGGCGACACACCAGCGTTATCGGTTGGCAAACTCCGAAGTTCGTGAATTTTTTGTGTCAGATTATATTCATCACAACTCCTGAGCAACACTGGCTTCATCATCAAAAAACTAACGCCAGCTTTGGCGATATTTTTACATTCTTTGACCAACCTGCTAAAGTTTGGTTGTGCTGGCTACGCTTTCTTAGACTGCATCTGCGTTCCTCACTAATTCAGCCTGAGTAAGTAGTCAGGCAAAATTAAATATACAATGTCATTGCGAATGCAGCGCAGCGGAATGAAGCAATCGCAAGGGTTTGAGATTGCTTCACTTCGTTCGCAATGACATAAATATTTTTGCATACGTACTTAGTAGTCATTCTGATAAATCTGCAAAAAGAGTTAGATATGGCAGGTAAATTAAACGGAAAAGTTGCAATTATTACTGGCTCCTCGTCAGGTATTGGTGAAGCTACCGCAATTGCGTTAGCGGCAGAGGGAGCGCAAGTAGCAATTGCTGCAAGGCGTGGCGAACGTCTGGAAGATCTAGCAAAACGTATTGAAGCCAGTGGTGGCAAGGCATTACCCATCGTTACTGATGTAACTGACGAAACACAGGCAAACAACCTCGTGCAAAAGACAAACGAAGAGTTGGGGCGAGTGGACATCCTCATCAACAATGCAGGTGTGGCGCTGACTGGTAATATTGATGGCGGAAATACCGCAGACTGGCGGCGGATGTTTGATCTCAATGTCCTGGGAGTGCTTTACACTACTCACGCTGTCCTACCCATCCTTAAGGCGCAAAAATCAGGACACATTGTCAACATCTCCTCAGTAGCTGGTCGAGTTGCACGGGCGGGGGTTGGTATTTACAACGCGACTAAATGGGGCGTTAATGCATTCTCCGAAGCATTACGACAGGAAGTGTTAAAAGATAACATCCGCGTTACTATTATTGAGCCTGGTTTGGTGGACACGGAAATTAACAATCATATTACTGACCCGGTAGCAAAACAAATCAGTGAAGAACGGCGTTCGTTAATTACGCCACTGCAAAGTGAGGATATTGCAGCTGCGATTATCTATGCTGTCACGCAGCCACAGCACGTTAATGTGAATGAAATTTTGATCCGACCGACTCAGCAAGAACGGTAATATTCAGATTTATAGAAAGGCAGAAGATCAAAACTTTTAGTCATAGGTTATTGGATGTATGTTACGTTTAACTTTACGACGGGCGATAGCTCAGATCGCCGCAGGCATCGCAGTCTTTCTTGTCATCAGCTTATTGACGTTTACTAGCCCTGCCCTAGCAGATACAGCAAACGTATTGCCTATTCCTCAACCATCCTTTCGGGGTAAAATCGGCATCACTTACCAAGAGTCTACACCAGATTTTCCCGCGCCAATCACCGCTCCAGAAAAAGCCCCGAATGTGCTGCTAGTGCTACTGGATGATGTGGGCTTTGGGCAAGCGAGTACCTTTGGTGGACCTGTAGAAACCCCAAATTTAACTCGCTTGGCTGAAAAAGGATTGCGTTACAACCAATTCCATACCACAGCCCTTTGTTCACCTACACGAGCAGCTTTGTTGACTGGACGCAATCATCATTCAGTGGGTACAGGAGTAGTTGAGGAATTAGCAACAGGTTTTCCCGGTTATACAACTATCTTACCTAAGAGTGCTGCCACTGTAGCAGAAGTATTGCGGCAAAATGGTTATAACACTGCCGCTTTTGGTAAATGGCACAACACACCAGATTATGAAACTAGTGCGGCTGGTCCTTTTGATCGTTGGCCAACATGGTTAGGATTTGAGTATTTTTACGGTTTTTTAGGTGGTGATACTAATCAATGGAGTCCGGCTTTAGTAGAAAATACTCAGCGGGTTGCACCACCAATTAATAACCCTGATTACCATTTGACCCCAGATTTAGTAGATCATGCGATCGCCTGGATTCGTTCTCAACAGTCTATAGCCCCTGACAAACCAATATTTACCTACTTGGCTACCGGTGCTACCCATGCACCCCACCACGCCCCCAAAGCTTGGATTGACAAGTATAAAGGCAAATTTGACCAAGGCTGGGATAAATTACGAGAACAAACCTTTGCTCGTCAAAAACAACTGGGTGTAATTCCCGCTGATGCCCAGCTTACATCCCGTCCCAAAGAACTGCCAGCTTGGGATTCCTTATCCAAAGATGACCAAAGAATCTATGCCCATGAAATGGAAGTATTTGCGGGATTCTTAGCACATACCGACGATGAAGTAGGAAGATTGATTAATGCGATTGACCAAATTGGTGAATTGGACAACACCCTAGTCTTCTACATTGTCGGCGATAATGGTGCTAGTGCAGAAGGCGGTTTAGCAGGTAGCATCAATGAATTAAAAGTTTTCAATAAAGTACCCGAAAGCCGAGAACAACTGCTGGCTTCCTTGAATGACTTAGGCAGTCCCAAAACCTTTAATCATTATCATGCCGCCTGGGCATGGGCAGGCACTACCCCTTTTCAATGGACAAAACAAATCGCCTCTCACTTTGGTGGTACTCGTAATCCCTTGATCGTTACTTGGGGTAATCGAATTAAAGATCGTGGTGGAATACGGAATCAATTCCATCATGTAATTGATATTACCCCCACTATTTTAGAGGCGGCGGGAATTACTGTACCTACTGAAGTTAACGGGGTGAAGCAACAGGAACTTGAAGGTACTAGCTTACTCTACACCTTTGATAATTCTGATGCGCCTTCCCATCATAAAACCCAGTATTTTGAAATGTTCGGCAACCGCGCTATTTATGATCGGGGATGGGTAGCCGCCGCTCGTCATCCTCGATTACCTTGGCAGGGTACAATCAATGCTGACTTCCAACAAGATCCTTGGGAACTGTACAACATTGAGGAAGATTTCAGTGAAGCCAATAACCTAGCGGCTGAAAATCCAGAGAAACTGGAAAAACTGCAAAAATTGTTTTTCTCACAAGCACGTCAATATCAAGTTTTACCATTAGACGATCGCGTCTCTGAACGGTTTGATGTCAATAGTCGCCCCTCTCCAGCCGCAGGACGCACAACTTTTACTTACTATCCTGGTGTAGCACCCATCCCAGAAGGTAGCGCACCAAGTCTGAAAAATAGATCCTTCAGCATCACGGCTGATGTTGAGATTCCAGAAAGTGGTGCAGAGGGTGTGCTATTAACCCAAGGGGGACGTTTTGCAGGTTGGGGCTTTTTCCTTGAAAATAGCAAACCAACATATATCTACAACTTTCTTAATGCAGAACGTTACATAATTCAATCTCCTCAAAAATTACTCCCTAGTAAATCAACAATCAGATTTGATTTTGATTACGACGGTAGTGAAGTTGGTGCAGGAGGAACTGGGAAGTTATTCATCAACGATCAACAGGTAGCTGAAGGTCGAATTGAAAAAACTGTACCCTATCGCTTGGCGTTAGATGAAACCTTTGATGTTGGTCGAGATACAGGTACTCCTGTTGTTGAAACTTATCAAGTACCGTTTGCATTCACAGGTAATTTACAGAAAGTTACCCTGAATTTGAATTAAAAAGTGTAGAGGCAATTCTTAAAAATTCGTAGTTCGTAATTCG
>CAZZXJ010000467.1:0-5656 GCA_964657905.1 uncultured Stigonema sp. | reverse complement strand
AGCGAAAGACTTGGTGGAAGCTGCGCCCAAGGCAGTTAAGGAAGCCGTTGCTAAGGATGCAGCTGAAGACGCCAAGAAGCAGCTCGAAGCTGCTGGCGCAAAAGCAAGTGTCAAGTAGCATTTAGTCAGGAAGAGACGTTCCGCCGGAACGTCTGTACAGGAGTCAGGAGTCAAGAAATTCTCCTTCTGACTTCTGGCTTCTGGCTCCTGACCCAACACAGCAATCGGTTCAACACTTCCTGTCTTGAGACGGACTCCCATAATCATGTAAGTCCTTATTCCATACGCTGATGTAAATAAAATCACACTCCTGACGTACAATCTGACCCTTCAATGAGCCTTTCTGAAACCTGAAATTATCTAACTGACGCTTTTGCACGTTTTGCAATCCTTGCTTAATTTTTTCAGTTGCTTCACCGCCTAACATTTCCTCCAAGGTTGTCTGCATGACCTGAGGATCTACAGACTGAGCAAAAGACACCTCAGTTTGACGTAGTTCTCCAGACTTACGGTCAAATAAGTAGCCAAGATCGATTTTATTTGGCACAAAATGATAGGTAACAGCACGGGTATTGGGCCAAGCACCTCTTAAATCTTTGGCTGAACCGAGGGTATCTTCTACAACGCTTTTTGGTGTACCCGTAGGAAAGGCTGGAACGCTTTGTATATTGGTAGTTAAGCTTGAGTTATCGCGAGGCGCGTTATTTTTTTGTGGTGCCGGAGATGACTCAGGGCTGGGAAGCGCGTTGTTTTTCTCTAGTGGTGGAGATGACTTAGGGCTGGGAAGCGCGTTATTTTTTTGTAGTGCTGGAGGTGACTCGGGGGTGGGAATTGCTGAAGGCGTGATGTTGTCTGGTTGTGATGGTGGGAGCGATGCTGCTGGAAGTGTGGGAGGATCTGAATCTACTGGCTCCTTTTCTAGCTCTGGTGCTGATACAACTGGTGTGCGGGAAGGTGCAGGAGTTACCGGCTGCTGTGGTCGTTCTGATGCAATTGGGGTTGGGGGAGGAAGGATCGGAAGGATCGCAATAGGCTTCTTTGTAGGTCTAAAAGTAGGAGTCGGGGATTGTGGTGAAGGAACTGGATTTGTAGTGTTAGATTCTGAAAACGGTGTCGGTGAAGGCGATGTGGCAATGGGTGCTTCAGACACTGGCTGGCGATTCAGACTGGCGATCGCTACTGCGCCAATCAAGCCTCCCGCAACCAAACTACCGACGATCCAAATCGGCTTTTGCCAGTTTCTTGGAGTTGAAGAGGCGGAGATAACAGGATTGTAAGTATCAGAAGACAATGGCTGAATTTGCTGGGGTGATTGACCAGCAACAGGAGACAGGGCGATGGTGGGTTGAGTTGCAGCCGTAGGTGTATGAGGAATAGAAGCAGCAGACTGTAAGGCATATAGCATTTTGCTAGCGGTTGTGTAGCGATCGCTAGCATGGGGCTTAATTGCCTGATTGAGCACCATGACCAAATTCGGGGACACTCCAGATGCTTGATGCTGCCAAAGTATTTCCCCAGTTTGAGGATCGGTTTGTAGTTCGTGTGGGTGTTTGCCAGTCAACAGATAAATTGCTGTCAAGCCTAGGCTGTAGATATCACTGGCGTAAACTGGGCGTCCCACACCTTGCTCACTAGGCATATACCCTGGAGTGCCAATGACAAGGGATTTCGTATGATATCCTGGGGAATTCACCACTGAACGTATGGTTTCTTTGACTGCACCAAAATCAATTAAAACCGGCTTACTCCCCACAACTCCTACTTGATAAGGGGAAGTACTGGAGGCTGAGGCGTTGCCAAGAAGGATATTATCAGGCTTGATATCTCGGTGGATGATGCCTTTGCTGTGTACATAATCTAAGACTGACAGCAGACTCAATAAAATTTCCCTGACAGAAGTCTCGTTCTGTGGACCTTTAGATTTGACAATCTCTGTCAAGGTTGGGCCATGAATCCATTCTTGGACGAGGTAAAACTGCCCGTTCTCAGAAAAATAGGCGTAAAGTTTGGGAATTTGGTCACTAGCTTCGCCTAGATACTCCAAGGTTGCTGCTTCCCGTTCAAACCTTTGTTGAATCATTTTGTAGGTTTGCGGGTCATTTGTTATGGGTTTTAGTTGCTTAATCACACAGCGACGGCGAGAAGGCATATAGGTGTCTTCCGCCAAAAAGGTTTCGCCAAACCCACCAGCACTCAGTACCTGGATAACTTGATAGCGATTGTTTAGCAGGGTTTTTGTCATGCTCCGTTATCAGCTTAGACAAGGTAGCGGCGCTTGTCGTCAGACATCGCCCTTTTAACAATAGCGCCGTCAGTCCCCAAATAAATATAACGCGCTTCGCGTTTAGTTGCGGAATATGAGTTGGAAGTGACTAATTAGTCCTTAGTAGTAGCACAGTCAACAACCAACAATTAACAACTAACAAAATGTTCAACATTTTCTAGAGTCAGACGGAGTCTCAAAATTATCTAAGTCCGCATCCCATATACTAATGTAAATTAAATCACACTCCTGACGCACAATCTGACCCTTCAATGAGTCTTTGGTAAAACGGAAATTATCCAACTGACGCTGTTGCACCTGTTGCAGTCCCTGCTTAATTTCTTCTGTTGCTTTACCGCCTAACATTCCTTCCACTCCCCATTCCCTACTCCCCACTCCCCATGTTTCTTGAAAGCTATTTTGTGTCAGCAATAACCCATTTGTTATTTTCCGCATCCCACAAAAGAGAGAAACGTACAGAACCAGGAACTACCTTCCCAGTTTTCATCTGATATTGCAACTGAGTATCTACTGTAGCCGTTTCTGTACTTGCTTCTACCAAACTAACTCGCTCAACATCTACCTTTTGAACCTGTCTCTCCCACCAGTCGATGTATGAAAGATAACCATTTGGGTGAAGGCGTTTATTGTTTTGGTAATTGGGAGATAGCTGATTCCAAGCAGTTGGATACTGACCCTGATTAATAGTTAAGAAATAATTTTGTAAAGCTTGTTCTGGTGATGGTCTATTAACTGGCGGCGGTGTTGTATCAGAAAGTTGATCAGATTGAGTTTGACTTTTAACAGGTATGGCAGTAGTATTGGGAGCAGTAGAGCTAGGAACTTGCGTTGGCTGTGGGATAGTGTCCTGAGGTTCACTAGCTGCTGTTGAAGGTTGAATACTAGATGAAGCTGTTGGCAGCTTTTCGGGTTGTTGTGCTACTTGTTGAGGTTGTTGTCTGTTGAGGGTAAGACCTATGATTACAGACGCACCAATCAAACCACCTGCAATTAAACTACCTAGAAAAATTCCTTTTTGCCCATGACTTTGATGGGAAGGTGCTGGACTAACAGCAATTGTGTTTTGAGGTGTTACCGATGGCGGTTGAGTATAAGGAAGTGTAGGTGGAAATGGGACGCCAAATTGTAAAGCTTCCAGCATTTCTCTAACGCTGGAGTAGCGATCGCTTGGATTAAACTGAATCGCTTTATCTAACACAGTTGCAAAACTGGGAGTTACACTCAAAGCATATTCCCGCCACAAAATAGTACCTGCAGCAGGATCTGTTGCTAACTCTTGCGGCATCTTGCCTGTGAGCAAATAAATTGCTGTTAATCCTAAACTATATATATCACTAGCAAACATCGGGCGTCCTACCGATTGTTCACTTGGCATAAACCCTGGTGTGCCAATGACTATTGATTTGGTAGAATTCCCAGAGGGAGTCACCATCGTTCCTACTGTTTCCTTAACTGCGCCAAAGTCGATTAAAATCGGCTTGCCATCGGCATAGCGAATGAGGATGTTATCTGGCTTGATATCTCGATGGACAATGCCTTTGCTGTGGACGTAATCGAGAACTGGCAAAATACTAGTTAAGATTTCTTTTACGGAACTCTCACTCACAGAACCCTGCTGTTGTACCTTTGCTGTGAGAGTTTGTCCTTCAATATACTCTTGTACTAAGTAAAATTGACCATTTTCCGAAAAGTAGGCATACAACCGGGGAATCTGATTGCTGCCATCACCCAGTTCTTCTAAAATCGCTGCTTCACGCTGAAACCGCTGTTGTACCAACAGGTAAACCTGGGGATTATTCTGAATTGGTCTGAGTTGTTTTATTACACAGCGACGGTTGGAGGGTATTTGGGTATCTTCTGCTAGGAAAGTTTCACCAAATCCACCGCCTCCTACAGTCCGAATTATTCGATAACGGTTGTTTAGTAGCATTTATATTAATTAGCATCAGTCAGGACAAAATCAGATATTTTACCCAGTTTATCCTGTCGCCAAATGGTAAACAGTCTCGACAAGAAACTATTGTGAGCGCTCATAAGAATCTTACCTGTGAGCAAATAAATCGCCGTTAGCCCCAAACTATACAAATCACTAGCAAATACGGGGCGTCCGGCAGTTTGCTCACTTGGCATAAACCCAGGTGTGCCAATCACAATTGACTTGCTGGAATTTCCAGAAGCTGTCCTTGACTGCGCCAAAGTCGATTAAAACTGGTTTACAAAAGTGAGCGCACCACACCCCCATCAACCCGCAGTGCTGCACCATTTGTGGCTGAGGAGAGGGGGCTGGCGACGTAAGTCACCAAGTTGGCAACTTCCTCTGTTGTCGCCAAGCGCTGGATTAATGAGGTCGGGCGGATAGTCTGGCTAAACTCATGTTCAACTGTTTCCAAATCCTTATTTTGAACTGTCGCCATTTGTTCCACAAATCGCATCACCCCCTCTGACTTGGTAGGACCTGGTAGAATCGAGTTGACAGTGATGCTTGTTCCCACAGTGGTCTCTGCTAAGCCTCGGGCTACTGCAATTTGGGCCGTTTTCGTCATGCCATAGTGGATCATCTCTACCGGAATCTGGACTGCGGACTCGCTAGAGATAAAGATGATCCGACCCCAGTTGCGATCGCGCATTCCCGGCAGATACGCTCGCGAGAGCCGCACTCCGCTCAGCACGTTGACCTCGAAAAACTTCATCCAATCAGCATCGGAAATTTCTGCAAACGGCTTGGTCTCAAAAATGCCAAGATTGTTGACCAGAATGTCTATATGGGGAAATTGCTCCACCGCCTGAGCTACCCCTGCCGCTGTACCCAAATCGGCTACCAGCCCGGACAACTTATCGGTAGCACTCATATTCTTGATAGTGGCGATCGCTTTATTTACCCGTTCCTGGGTGCGACCATTAATGATGACGGATGCCCCTTCCTTAGCCAAGCCAGTTGCGATCGCATGACCAATTCCTGCTGTGGAGCCAGAGACTAGGGCTGTCTTATCTTTAAGCTGTAAGTCCATTTAAATTAGTTCTTTTACTAGATTTGTTCAAGTCTATCGACCGGAGGTAGTATTAAGCAATCAAATAGACACGTGTGAAACTTCCACTGACCCTACTTGAACGGGGTAATTGTCAAGTCGCTATCCCCCTACTCGTAATTGATAATGACGCTCGTTCCTCGTTCGCGTTAGCGAAGCGGTAGCGACGAAGGAGCGTCAGCGTCTCCCCTTGGGAGAAGATCGCAACGCTTACGTAATTCGTAATTATTACCCCATGCATAAATGCATTCGCAAGTAGTAAAGAAGATCTCGCTTTTTTTTCTTTTTCTGAATCCAAAGTTGGGGGCTTGTACCCTTAATGAATTAATTATTAATTAATTTAGGA
>CAZZXJ010000466.1:0-5665 GCA_964657905.1 uncultured Stigonema sp. | reverse complement strand
ACTGGAACTACCACTACTGGCATCACTGGTACTGGCACTACCACTACTGGTACTGGAACCATTACCACCCCATGATACCGCTCACGCGGACATGTTGTGGCGGTTTTCATTGAGGAGGAAACTTCCATACGGGGGTTCCCCTCGCCATTGGAAAGTGTCAGTTGTTGAATACACCTCGCATCACTGAATGTGGTATTGATATGTATGATCGCGGGGTTTTATCTGTATGAATATCTATCAGAGATTTAAATTTGCTAAACCCCTCCTCCTATCTAACCTCACCTGCTCTGTCAGTCGGCGGCTCGCAGGATGGCTACAATGACAGGACTCTGTGCCAGTCACAATGTCCAGAAGTGCAGCTACTGCTTTCCTGTGCCCAAACTTTCATTAATGCAGCAACGGCAGAAACCATCGAAACCCTCTGCTACAGTGACTTAGACTGGACCTGGTTGCTGTCCCTAGCTGGTCAGAATGATGTCATCGGCTTGCTGTATCAAAGCCTTCAGGACACCTGCCCGGATGTGGTTCCTGCACCAGTCATGGCCCAACTTCGTCGGGATTTCCAAACCTGTACTCTCAATACTCTGTTCTTCACGCAGGAACTGCTGAAGCTCCTCCAATTGTTTGAGGCACATGGCATTCCTGTTTTGCCCTACAAAGGTCCTGCCCTTGCCTCTGCTCTCTATGGGAATCTGTCATTGCGTTCCTTTTGTGACCTGGATCTGTTAATCCATGCACAAGACCTGATGCGGGTGAAACCGCTCCTAGCAGCAGAGGGGTACGATACGCTTGCTGTAGAAGATGCTCAGGAAGCGGCTAATCTCTGGTCAGACAGTGAGCGAGACTTTGTGCGGCAGGATGGCAAAGTTGTCCTGGATCTGCACTGGCGGATTACACCCCGGTACTTCCCCTTTGAACTGCCCGTTGAGGAGTTATGGGAGCGCTGCCAATCCCTTTCCTTGCAGGGAACTACAGTTTCGACTCTTGCACCCGAAGACCTATTGCTGGTGTTGTGCGTCCACGGGGCGAAAGAGTGCTGGGGCAAGCTGAAATGGATCTGTGATGTGGCAGAACTGATTCGGGCTTATCCAAACTTGGATTGGGACCAAGTGCTGACCCAAGCCTCGCAGTTGCACAGCCAACGGATGCTGTTACTGGGAGTAGAGTTAGCGCGGCAGTTGTTAGAAATACGGATACCAGAGACAGTGCTGGCAGCAATCCAGAGTGACCGGACCCTCGCCGCGCTGATGCAACAGGTATGCAGCTACTTATTTGGGTTCCAACCAGGGCAATCTCTCCTGATATCTCCCACCCTGTTCCGATTATCTGTGCGCGATCGCCCTGACGACCAAGTGCAGTATTTTGTCTGGAGGTTGTTCGTACCGAATGTACGCGATCGTCGCTTAATTGTTCTGCCCAAGCCATTGACGAGCTTCTACTACCTGCTTCGCCCCCTGCGATTACTTGGGGAGAAACTGGGATTTATCCAGCGACGTATCCTTGGGGATAACGTTCCTGACCAACAGCAACCAGCAGCAACTGTTCAGCCTGATCTTGATTGGATACTGAGCGCGAACACTACTGTACGTCCGAGATGCAAACGGCTTGATGTCTACGATTTAGGCGACGAATTGCTGATCTACAGCAGTGATCAGGAATTGGGCATTACCCTCAACCACTCGTCTAAACAAATCTGGCAACTCTGCGATGGCACTCACACCCTAGAAGACATGGCAACTGTATTGAGTCAACAGTTGGGGTGTGCAGGGGAGGCGTTGCTGGGGGACATCTACACAACCGTAATCCAGTTTCACAACTTAGGCTTGTTGGAAAGTCTCGAAGCGATCGCATGAGCTTGTCACCGCTATACATCACCTTCGGACAACATCAGGTCGTGGTTGAGACAGCAATTCTTGATGTCCACACCACCCTAAAGCAATGGTTCTACGCCATGCTGGAGCCACAACCATCCTTGATTGTACTCCAAGTAAGGATCTGGCAGTCAGCCGGGAACTACATCATGCAATCTGGCGAGACGGTGCATGAATCGACCACAGAACAGATCTGGTTGTTACAAGCGGTCAAATATGAAGTCGTTATGGGGCTAATGGGTGCGCGTCCGGATCTGCTGTGGTTTCATGCCGGAGCAGTAGCAAATGACACAGAATCCGTAGTGTTTGCGGCTCCTGGCGGCGGCGGTAAAAGTACCTTGGTGACGCAACTGTGCCAGCAAGGATGGCGTTACCTGTCCGATGATGTGCTGCCGATGGAGTTATCCACTCTTAACATTCTCCCTTTTCCTCAAACCCCGAGAGTGCGGCAGAACAAGGGTGAACTAGTGCCTAGCGATCGCCTCTGGTCAGTGCCGAAGTTTGATGTCACTCTAGATCGAGATCTCATTTGCCGTTCGCCATTACCAATTCGGGCGATGGTGTTTCCTAGCTTTGATCGGCAAATCTCGGCTCAATTATTACCCTGCTCGCCGGGAACTGCTGCTCTAGAATTGCTGCGTAATTGTATCAACTTTACAGATCACAAACAGGCTGCTGTTCAGCAGATCAGTGAGATAGTTAAACATTTGCCTGCCTTTAAGCTATCGTTCTCCAACATCGATTGTGCGATTAAATGTCTTGCCCAGATAGGCATCGAAACGGTATCCACTTCAAATGAAACTGCCTAAAAGTTTCTAGGTGGTAGCGGTTTCCCTTCACTATTCGGAACATTTACCACATTTAAAGCTTTGGCAATTGCAGTCACATCTTCATCTAAGTCCTGAACTTGATCGTCTTCAGAAGGACAGCTAATGTCTGGCGATCGCTCACCACCAAGACTCACTGTCGTTGTTGTACCAAAAGAAACAGATTTGGCACAAGATTGTACTGACAAGTTTGATAGTGGCTCAGCAGTTTCCAAGTGACGGAAAAACCTTTTCGTCAACCTTTTTGAAAGTTGACCTTGACCAGACCCATTGCCATCGACATAATGAGCTTCTCCAGATGGCGATATATAGATACGGTAGCCAATGGCGTTGGTTGAGCCACTGTTGAGAATAACAGCAGTGTCACTGGTGACCAGTGCCATTGTCGATTGAGACGAAAAAAACAACAATGATGCACCTGCTAGTCCCAGCAAGCTCTTTGAGAACACAGAGGAAAGTATTTTCTTCATGAGTTACACCTCGATTTGAGACATTAAAATGAAAAAATTCCGGCTTGACAATTTGACAGTGCCTTTAGTCAATTGTGATTACTGTCAATGCGCTTGCTTTAGTTATCAGTCTTAGTTATAAATTTTACACTTCATCCGGCATTTATTTACAGAAATTTATGAAGGCAAATACTCCCCCAGCCCCACTTAGATTTGTGCGGAAGATTACAAACTGGGGTTGGAACATTAATCGCAATACCTCGGAGGGGGAATAAAAACAGCCTAGTAATGTCTCCCTAGAAAGGCTTGATCACCTACCTTCAGAAAGATGTTTTAGAGCCACCAAAAGTCGATTGTAAAAATTAGTTTTGATGACAAAAACTTAATGGCGGGTCAACATAACGACGAAGCTGCCCAGAAGCGTCTATCTCTCGAGGATCTGGGGCGGCGGCATTTCTTAAAAGGAATAGGCTTTATCGGTGCAGGCGCAGGAACAATCCTAACTGACCACATACTAAATTCTGATTCAGAAGTGGAAGCGGCAGTCCATACGTCATCTGACAAGACTTCGCTAAATCAGGCACAAGCCAGTCCGATTAATAGCACCTCCACTGGTGAAATTCCGCGCCGACCACTAGGAAAAACAGGGGTGGAAGTGTCGGCAATTGGGCTGGGTGGTTCCTCTTTGGGTCAGGCAAAGAGCTTGGATGAAGCGATTCGCATCGCCCACGAAGCTATTGACAACGGTATCACCTTCATGGATAATGCTTGGGAATACAACAAGCACCGCAGTGAAGAGTGGATGGGTCAGGCCTTGCAAGGTCGGCGCGACAAGGTGGTTTTAATGACAAAGGTTTGCACCCACGGGCGCGATCGCAAAGTGGCAATGCAGCAACTTGAGGAATCCCTGCGCCGTCTCAAAACAGATCACCTCGACCTGTGGCAAATCCACGAAGTCGTCTATTACAACGATCCGGAACTGATTTTTCGTCCTAATGGGGCGATAGAAGCACTCGATCAGGCGAAAAAAGAGGGTAAAGTCAGGTTTGTGGGCTTTACAGGTCACAAAGACCCCGCTATTCATCTGAAAATGCTCTCCTACAATTACCCGTTTGACACGGTGCAAATGCCGCTTAATTGTTTCGATGCCACTTTTACTGGTAGAAGCTTTGCGCAACAGGTGCTACCCGAAGTCAATAAACGCGGCGTTGCGGCAATTGGGATGAAAAGCCTGAGTGGTAATGCGGATGCCGTGAAAAAAGGCATAGTCACGCCACAGGAAGCCATACGCTATGCCATGAGTTTGCCTGTGGCTACCATCGTCTCCGGCATCGATTCGCTGGCAGTACTGCGTCAGAATTTAGCAATTGCCCGTGGTTTTCAACCGATGACAGCAGGAGAAATGCAAGCGTTGCGCGATCGCTGTGCCAAGTATGCTGCTGACGGACGCTTTGAACTCTTCAAATCCTCCAAGAAGTTTGATGCGGACGAAGGCAGAATGCAACATGGCTTTCCACCCCAAAGTCAAATGGAAGCCTGATTTTGTCACTATTCTATCGCATCAGGTACGGGAGCGAATCTAATTAAGATTGCAAAATAGGGTTAAATGAATCCGCAAGGATGAACAATGAGGGATGAAGGACAAAATTTTCATCCCTTCATCCTTTTTTGGTAAATTTATGGCTCAGCATATCATTTCCTCTGCGGTAGGGACTTTTGTCTCTCTGTTCCCCATAGCTAACCCAGTCGGTGCGGTGCCACTCTTCTACAGTTTAACTTCAACGGATACACGCTCTTATCGCCAGCGTCAAGCTCGGCAAACAGCCCTCAATGTTATCTGTGTTCTAGCCGTTTTTCTGGTAGTGGGCAGGTCAATTCTCGAATTTTTCGGCATATCTTTGGGAGTATTGCGGATCGCTGGAGGCTTGCTTGTCGCTCATACCGCCTGGGAAATGGTTACAGTTCGCCAGCGATTGACCGAGTCAGAACATCAAGAAGCTGTGGACAAAGACGATGTTTCTTTTACACCAATGGCCATACCACTGATTAGTGGACCAGGGGCAATTGGTGTTGTGATTGGTCTATCTGCAAAAATGACTCAGTTGAGTGATTATTTGGGATCTCTCGTAGGGATTATTTTACTAGGAATATTACTATACACATGTCTGACCTTAGGAGAATCACTGATTAACTCACTGGGCAAGAATGGAATTGGAGCCTTAAATCGGGTTTTGGGATTTTTCATTTTGGCGATCGCGGGAATATTTGTTACCTGAAGAAGTGGACGCGATGATGAAAGCCATCAAAAAACACGGCAGCAGACACGCGAACACGCAACCTCTGCTTGAAGCATCTGTCCGCGTGCAGTGATTTGTTAGACAGGCTTCTTGATGTCAGTCGATTCTTCTTGTAGTGAGATAAGTCGTGGATCTTCAGGACGAAACATCCACTGTGAGGAAAGTATACCTCAAATAAACATGGAGGACTTGTACCCCATACTTGCTAAGCCCATTTGTCA
>CAZZXJ010000465.1:0-5665 GCA_964657905.1 uncultured Stigonema sp. | reverse complement strand
CATCAAAGCGCCAAAGACTAATGCTGATAAACCACTACCGACAATCAGGTAATCCGGTTTCATGAGAGAGTTCCTCGAACAATAAAAATCTGAGTTCTATCCCGTTGAAACGCCCGTTAGTGAAGGCAAAACTTACTTAAAGGCTTTGACTAAGGCCTTAAACTCAACTTGCAGTGACTTGTCATGAGGCGAGATAGGTGGGATTTGGCGATCGATACTTAGGAATTCGTAGACTGCCATCTGAGCAGCTCGTACCGAATACTCAACTGTAAAGACGACATCTTCAGGAATTTCCACAAACTGGCTGATAAAAGCAAGGTTCTTTGAGCTACGAGGGATCGGCAATGGTCGATCGCTGCGTAAATAGGATAAAAATATTTCCGCTAGGGAGTCCGCCGTCGCGAATCATGAAGGCTGCGGCTGCCAAAGAGCCGATACCACCACCCAACAGATAGGCATTAGATTCTTTACTCATATCACTAAGTCCCTGCAAAGCTTGGTTTAATCGTGTTTTACGTCTTTTGTTAGCCGAAATCTAAAGTTCTTGACGTATCGGACAAATGATCATTTCATTCACATCAACTAGCTTGTAGCTGGATCAACGTTTTTGTCCCGGCAGCGTCACTAATCCGAACCGCTATCATCACACCCTCTGAGTTCTGTCCCGTTAAAACTTCAGTTGGTGAATCGATTGTGTGAGCATAAGTCACTTCATGTTGACCTACTTCAATTACCAAATCATCTCCTTTTCCAGGGCGATCGTAAACCATTGCCATCAAAGGTGCATCCTGAATCAGTTCTGCATCACCGAGTTCTGAATCTATGATTTCGATTGAAATATGCCGTCCACGATTACCACTTGAAAACTGATCAAAAAATTCACCCCATCGCTCACACGGTACAGATTTGTTGATGTCAATTTTACTTACCATGATGATTCCTTTAAATATCTCCAGAACTTAAATATGCGTTATCCAGAATCCTTGTAGAGACCTAGCACCGCTACGTCTCTACATTCGTTCATCTAATGTTGCCGGGTTAATAGTTCAAAGCCTTAGACAGGAACCGAAATGCTCATTCCATCAGTCGGAGTTTTATTTGGGAACTGAAATTGTCTTTAATTACGAATTACGAATTACAAATTACGAATTATTTTAATCGTGTTTTACTTCTTTGTAGTTACCGCAGCAGCTTCAGCATCTAGTCTGGCGGCGATCGCTTCCAGGGTTGCTTTCTCAGCCTCTTCAATCGTGGCGATCGCTAGGAACGTTGAAGTAGCTGCATGGTTTTCAGCTTTATCTGCCCGATGTTCGAGTTTCTTTACTTTGCGACCCGTTTTCCATTCCTCGACATGGGATTTCACTTCAGATTCTTTTTCCTCGAATTGAGTTTTGAGCTTTGCCCGATAATCATCGAATTCTTTTTTCTTAGCATCCAGCTTTGTCTTCGCTTCATCAATTTGAGATTCAATCTCAGTTTGAGTTTTTTTCGGCGCAGATTGAATACTTTCTCTCAGCGATTTTACCCGATCTTCAACCGCTTCTAAATTGTCATGAAGATTTTTGGTGAAGTTATCAATTGCAGTAGTCATGATAATTGCTCTATTATGTTGAATTTCTGAAATCTAGCTTTAATCTCGTCAATTTAGGATTGAATATCAGATTGACTTTTTTGGTCAGCACACTTAATAATTACAAATTTTCAGAAATATAACCTCTACCTTTTGAACGTTTTAGTATAAGTTATACAATTAATACACCATTTAAAGCTTTTTAAAAAATAATTGCTCTTACAAAAAATTTACCTTTGCGGCTCGCAGTAGGACTTTAGACGCTAGATTTAGGCAATTGTCTTGCAGTATTTTATCGCAATTTCAAACTGCGATAGAAGCGGATTTAACTAAACTTTTCACGAATATCTGCAAGTTTAATCCTTTAGGAGTAGTAATTCAGGACAACGAGCAGTTAGCTCGTACCTGTTTGATACCGAGACAATAAAATTTGCGGCGGTTTTAATCGCCGCAAATATTTATTTTCTTAGCTACCTTCTTCCTGGCTCCTGACTTCAATTTGTCCTCCGGCTTTTTGAAGTAAGAATCAAGGCGTTTGGGTAATCTTTCAATCCGATTCTGAGTGCGTCGTGCAATTACCAACGCAGCAGCGCACCCAGAATTCAGACCGTAAACTGCCATGTATTTCGTAACACCGATAACGCGCTTTGTCGGCAGCATTAACTTTAATCACTTCTATTCCAGACTTAATACACTTAGACTCAATCATCAACATTTATTAGGAAATGGCATTAAAACCTGACACAATAAGTAGGTTGGCTCAAATAAACCTAACTATGTAACGAAATGTAAAATGCTCAAAACCCTTGCGATTGCTTCGCTCCACTTCGTTGCGCTCGCAATGACATAGTTATAAATTTTCCCACCCACCTACTTAGTTCTATTGCCATTCCCTGTCCTCAAGTTCCTTAGTCGGCAATAATAAGGTTGCTTCAATTTCCTGCCTGATAGCAGGTGTCACCTCACAATTGCTATTCAGACAATCGAGCAGTAGCTGATTAGCATCGTAGTAGCGTTGCAGCGCTTGCTGTTGCTGTTGGCTAAACTGCCAGTGGTGATCAATATTACGATAATTAATGACCGTTATCTTTAACTGTTCAACCCAGGCATCCGAGTGTGCCTGCCACCAGACCTGAAATTTTTCTTGGTTTTGATTTAGATTCGGCATTTGCTCCCTAAGTTGTTGCAGGGATTTATGGAGTCCAGCATCCAAAACAATGCCGAGAATGTGCGAGAGAGCATCTCCACAAGCATGAGCATAGGCAAAATCTTGGCTTCGGTCAAGAGCACACTCCAGCAGCAGGTCATCTAACATCGCATCCAGAAACATCCCCTGGTCGAGGGTGCAGGCCAGGGTAAAGTGAGAAGCTATGTGAGGAGTCCGGGCAAGGGCAAGGTAAAATGCACGGGCACTGGCAAGTTTTGGTTGCGACGGAATGGTACGAGATTTTTGGGAGGCCCACGTCAAAAATTCTTGTAAGTAAGGGTCTTGGGCGATTAGTGCATCAATGTGATGTTTCATCAACTGCACCAGCCCGTCTGCACTCCGGAGCATGGCAGATGTCAATAAGAAGATTTCGCGCCAGTGAGGGTCAGTGATGTGAGTGACCAATCCTGCCAGGGCTTGCTCCAATGCTTGCAGGTTATGGCTGGCAACGATTTTTCTAGCCGTGAAGTATTCTTGAAACGCTAGATAGGAGAAGGAAAAAATTCCTCGCGCCCGTTCTGTCAGTAGCCCATGTTGGGCCTCTATCGCCTTCAGCACCGCTTCACTTTCTAGTTGCAGTTCCTCTGGCTCCGTTGACACAGAAGGTAGATTACGAATATAGTCACCAATGTATTGCTCAATAACACGTTGCTCAAAGAAGTACTGACCCTCTTCAAACGTTGCCGCCGCAATCTGACTCAACAACTTGAGCTTTTGTGGTAATAAAAACCCTCGGTAAACGTTATCCCGTTCAACGCCTCTAGCTTCATCCCATTTGCCCAAAAGAAGATCTAGCCCTTGCTTATAAAACTCAGTCCGCTTAGTGGGAAATTTTTCCTGACTGTGGAACACCCAGCAGGCAAGATGCAGAAACAGGGGTGTGATGACGAGTTGACGAAATTGCCAGTTTTCAGGTAGATCCAGCTTCTGAATAAACTGAACGGACTGTGCCTGCCCATCAAGAGTATTTGTCTTGGTGAATGCCACAAACCATTTTCGAGCGAAGGCGATGATTTGTTCAGAGGTAAACGGGGCAATCTCAACATCGGTAAAGCCTCGGAGCGTGAGCTTTTGAGAGGCAATTCGACAGGTCGCCACAAACCGATTTTTGTGATATTTATCCGAGAATGAGCGAATTTCTCTTAAGACAGCATTACTCTCTTGGTTAAGAACTTCATCCATACCATCAAGCAATAGCAATACTCTGCCCGATGCAAGCAAGGTTTCAATCACTGACTCTTCTGAAATTCCCGACGTGAGAAAACAGGAGCGGATGTAGTTTAATAGGCTGAACTCACCGCTGACCCTAGATTCTTCAGCAAAATTCCTCAGTACGATGAAAACAGGAACCTGGTTCGCCGCCAATACGCCTCGGTTACACTGAATAGCAAGATGTTGCAAAAAGGTGGTTTTACCTACCCCTGGTTTACCCAGCACTCTGAGCTTGGAGTATGTTTCGACTGCCCGCATACCCGATATTTGTTTCTGGGAAACCGAACCTTTGCCAAAGCGGTCAAATTCCTCTGGATTAAGGTTTTGCAGATCAGAGATCTCTAACCACTGTTTGCTGGCAATTTCCTCCAAAATATTGACATCAATGTATATGTCATCGATCGCAACGGGATGACCGATATCTAATAACTGCAAGATACCGCACTGGTCTTGAATTTTGTCTTGGCATTGCGATCGCACCTGTTGCACCAAAACATCAATATCTAAGACAGGAGCATGGGCAACAACTCCTGGAGCGGAGAATTCGGCCGGGGGGTCGGCAGCAATCTCCCGCCAATTCAGTTCCAATACAGAACAAATTTCCAGAAAAGTATGACGCTCAAGCGGACGCCCAGAGAAAAATCGCCAAATCGGTTGTCGAGTCTTTAAGTTCACTTCCCACGCCAAATTTTCCTGAGTCCATCCCTTGAGGGCAAACACTCTTTTAGCCTGTTGAATCCCGGTAAGTGATGCCTGGAGCGATCGCTTGACCATAATATACAAAACTGATAATGAAAACTTATAACTTTAATTTTTATTAAAACTATATATTTTATAACTTTTTTCATGATAGCAAATTATGCTCAATTTAAATCATACAAAAGCCAAAGATCAACTTTAATTTCATCGAAATGAAACCAATCTACAAGTTCTTCATACTGAAAATTTATGGTATACGTGTGGAATCAATTCTGTAAAGACCCTATGAATATTGAGTTTTGGGCTTCTATGTATGAGTTAACGGCTCTAAATGACAAGTGGTATTGAGACATCATTAAGTTTGTGAAATTTTTGTAAATAAATCAACCACTATGAACTCATTTTATACTTCTTATACTTCTCTAACCTTTGTTAAGACTTAATCTCAAGCACCCATCTGTCATGCTGGAGGAGTACAGATTCAGGACTTCTCTGTGAACACTTGCTAGCTGTTTAGAACAACGACTGCAGATAAAAACCTTATAAAGCTGAAAACTTCAAAAAAATTTTTTTGATTGAGTTAATCTGTGATAATGATTACAAGGCTGCTAGGATATACCACTCCCATAGCAGAACATTTAAGCCATGCTAGAAAATCAACAAGAGTGCGAAATTGCAGAACAAGCGGTTTCTACTGATGAAAGATTATTGGCTGCCTTTGAAGAAATAGAGCTTTTACGAGAACAGGTAAGGTATTTGACCGAGGTGACAGAGAGCCAAAATTTATATCAGCGTTACCAGGATAAGAAACTGCAAGAAGTAAAGCAAGAATTACAGGTGACGAATGATGATTTATGTATAGCCCTTAGTATAGAGACTTTACCACAGCTTACTCTGGAAGAAGCATTGAAACTGGCGAAAACAATTTTGCGAAGTGAAAAATATGCTAGTGCAAGGAGTCAGGAGTCAGGAGACAG
>CAZZXJ010000464.1:0-5668 GCA_964657905.1 uncultured Stigonema sp. | reverse complement strand
ATTTTTAATTTTTAATTTTTAATTCCGCCAAGCGGTACTAGCCTATTTAATGTGCAACTGCACCACCACCTGACTTCACCTTTTTACAGAAAAGTAAGGCAATGGCGCTTACCAGTAAACCAAATGCAATGAAGTAAAAGCAATCGTTGAAAGCGATCACATAGGCTTCACGACGGACGATATTAGCGATCGCTCCCAGCGCTCGATTATGGGCAGTATCGGGATCACTTCCCTGAGTGATGAAATACTGAGTCATCTGGTCGATTCGCTGTTGGGTTTGGGGATGATACGAAGTCACCGCTTCTCCGATCCGCTCAGAGTGAAATTGCTCTCGCCTAGTCAACAGCGTTTTCAAAGAAGCAATCCCTATAGACCCTCCCATGTTGCGCATCATGTTAAATAGACTTGAGGCTGAGGCTGCCTGTTGTGGTTCAATATTGGCTGTGGCAATAGTCGTAAGTGGCAAGATCATCAGTGGTTGTCCGAAAGCCCTGACTAGCTGAGACCATCGCAGTTCCTGGCTGGCTGTATCGTGGCTCATGTCCGAGTTCATAAAACAACTGATGGCAAACAGGCTAAACCCTACCGCCGCCACAAAGCGAATATCGAAGCGCTGCATTAGTTTAGGCACTAATGGGATCAAGAACAGTTGCGGCACTCCCGACCAGGCAATCACCTCACCAATTTGTAAGGGACTGTAATCTTTGATCAAACCGAGATACACTGGCAAAAGATACACTGTGCCATAGAGTCCCAGTCCCAGTGACAGTCCCGCCACACTGCTAATGCCAAAATTGCGGCGCTTTAACAAGCGCAGATTGATAAACGGCTGCTTCCTAGTCAGCTCAATCCAGATGAACAGAGTGATAAAAATCACTGCGACCACAGTTAAGTAGCGAATCGCCTTGGAACCAAACCAGTCGTACTCTTGCCCTTGCTCTAGAACCACTTCCAGCGCCCCAAGACCGATCGCCATGCTCAAGATACCCCACCAGTCGCCTTGCTTCAATCGTTCCAGTTGCAACGGCTGAGCATCAATGGCGTACAAAACTACGGCGATGAGTAGTATCCCTGGAACTATATTCAAGTAGAAGTTGTACTCCCAGCCAAAGTTATCCGTCAGCCAACCCCCGATTGTGGGACCAATGGATGGCGCAAAGGTGGCTGTCATCGAAAACATTGCCAGTCCAATCGGCTGTTTGGCTGGTGGTAAAGTCCTCAGCACAATTGTCATGGACATGGGAATCAGTACGCCACCTGTGAATCCTTGCCCAGCACGAAACAGAATCATCTGACCCAGACTCTCGGACCAAGCACAGCAAATGGAAAAGAACAGAAACAAGATGGAATTACCCACCAGATACCAACGCACAGAAAACACTTGCGATAGCCACCCAGTCAGGGGGATGGTGACAATCTCCGCTACCAGATAGCTAGTTGAGATCCACGATCCTTCCTCTTGAGTCGCACCGATCGCCCCGGAAATCTGTTCCAGCGAGGAGTTAGTAATCTGAATATCCAACACCGCCATGAAGGCTCCCAACATAGCTCCCATCACACCAATCCAGGTTTTTATGGGCACCGAGTTGGACAGCGGTGATGGGGCGGGTGGCGTTTGACCTTTCTTATTAACAGTTGTATCAGCCACAGAATTGCCTCCTATTACTTCACATTCACGCTGGGTTCAACTGACAGCCCAGGTACAATCCGCGATTCATAACCCCGAATGCTATTTGTGTCGAAAACAATTTTCACTGGAACACGTTGCACAATCTTCGTGAAGTTGCCGGTGGCATTATCTGAAGGCAACAAGGCAAACGTCGATCCTGACCCTGGCGAAAAACTATTGACGTAACCCTTGAAGGTGCGATCGGGAATGGCATCAATGCGAATTTCTACCAGCTGCCCGATACGCATATGTGCAAGCTGGGTTTCTTTGAAGTTGGCAATCACCCACGGATCGTCCTGCGTTATCGCCATCAGTGGTGTCCCTGGTTGCACCCGTTGCCCGACTTGGGCGGTTTTGTTCGCCACCCTTCCAGCACCAGGAGCAAAAACGTTAGTGTAGGACAACTGCAACTTGGCATTGTTGAGATTGGCTTGTGATTGGGCGATCTGAGCTAGGGCAGCTTGGTACTGAGATTGGTTGACTTTGGTTTGCTGTCCAGTAGCTTTTGCCTGTACCAGTCCACCTTGAGTTGCCGCCAGTTGCGCTTGGGCTTTAGTCACATTCTCTTGAGCTTGAGCTAGATTAGCTTGAGCTTGCAACACTCCTTGGACGGCAGAATTTTTCTTTGCCACGTCAACATAGTAGGTATCTTGGGCACTCTCAAGCTGTTGACGCGGTACGACTCCCTGCCCATACAAAGTTTTGTAGCGGTTATAGTCGGCTTGTGCCTTGACCAAATCTGCCTGTGCCTGATTCACTCCCGCTTGGGCTGCTGGCACTGCTGCTTGCGACGCCTTGACGCTCGCAATGGCGGTGGAAATTGCCGCTCTGGCGCTAGAAACATTACCTTGTGCCTGCTGCGTATTACCTAAAGCGTTTCCTGATGCCAGATTAATATTAGACTGAGCCGCATTTGCCTGACGTTGAGCTGCTTCCAGTGATGCTTCTGCTTGCTGCACTTGCACCTGATAGTCGCGCGGATCGAGCTTCACCAGCAGTTGATCTGCTTGTACATGCTGGTTATCATTTACCAGCACTTCGGTGACTGTGCCATTAATTCGACTACTAACTGGGTGAACGTCAGCTGTTGTATAGGCGTCATCTGTAGATTGGTGGCTATTCGCGTACATCCACCAGTGAATACCAAACACACCAGCAACCACTGCCACTACACCTGCACCTACCAAAAGTATTAACCGCCTGTGACCTTTAGGCTTTGGCTTAGATTCATCTTTCTTTTGTTCGGGATCAGATGGCGATTGTTTTTCCTCTGTTTCTGGATTCACTCGTGCCTTTGGCTGCTCAACTCGCACTATTGTTTCTGCAGCTGTGGGTATGACATGTGTATCAGTTTCGCCAACTAGATTTAACTCCTTGTCTTGCACTGCGCTTCCTTTTCCGTTTAAACGATCGCTTGAGCGTTCCATAATCGTTATCTCCGCCATTTAAAATGTTTTGATAAAGCAGAATTGTTAAGCATCTATCTAGTACAAGGAGTCAGAAGTCAGAAGTCAGGAGTCAGGAGAGAAGAATACAGACTTAGACGCTTGTTTTCACCTGTTTCTAACTGTCTAGTTATTTCTGCCGCCCAGTACTAGTCTTTAAGTATTTATTACTTAGAACACGTAATATCTAGCCATCAGATAGATATTCTGGTAAGATCAAGCGGCAACCCTTTATACTAGACACTTAAGATTTATCAGCAACTGGCTTACTTACTAGTATGTAAGTTAAAGCCGTAATCATTTTCTCCTAAGGAGGGATGAATCATAGGCAGCTTAACTGTCTATAGTTAAAGTATAGGACGATCAAGTTTGACCGCAAATGTACACTAAGTTAGATGAATGCTAGAGATAATTACTTGACTAGTATACACTAAGTTAGATGAATGCCAGACATACTTGATTAGTAAGCTTTATGAGAGCTATACTTACTTACAGGAAAGTAAGATTTAGCCGTTGTGACACCGACAACAAAAAGAACGACAAAAAAAACCATTGCCGGGGCGCACAAAGCCCACAACGCGGAGGCTACCAAGGCAGCGATTCTGGATGCGGCGGAAGCTGAATTTGCCAAGTTGGGACTGGCGGCGGCACACACTGAGGCGATCGCGTCGAAATCGGGTGTCACGAAGACGATGATTTACTACTACTTCGAGAACAAAGAGGGGTTGTACTTGGCAGTACTGGAGCGGGCTTTCATCGAGCGTTTTCGCGAACTTGAACAGATGCAACTGGAACAGTTACCCCCCGAACGGGCTTTGCAGGGCTTCTTGGAGTGGTTTCTCTGTGAGATCTCGTGCCATACCAACTTAGCCGATATCTTAATGTATGAAGCCATGCAAAATAAAGGAAAATACTATCAGCAGATCGGAATACTCAGGCTCTATCAGACATTGATTGCGATTTTGGAGCAGGGAATGGCTTGTGGTGTCTTCCGTCCTCTAGAACCACAGCACACCGCCGTCAATATTGTTGCCGTCTGCACCTTCTACTTTGCCATGCGCGAGAACATCAAACACTTGTGGTTAAATAAAAAACTGCTCAGCAAAACAATGCTGGAACAGCACCAGCAAGAAGCCATTGACCTAGTTATGGCTGGTGTGCGGGCTTAAAAAGTAATTAAAGAACGCGTTGACGATTGGATAGCTGCATTTAGTCCTGGTAACAAACCATTTGATTTTTCCGCTCTCAATCATCTGTACTGGCAGGATGAACAACTGCTTGCCTTCGACACGCGATCGCCGCACACAACTCGCATTTTCTGTGAGTTCCATTTTTATCGTTTAGCAAAGTGTAGATAATTCAAAAGCAATAATTTAAATAATTAGTTTGTAGTTTAATAATCTTATTTATCTAGTATTTTTTGGGGCGTAATTCTCGCAAAATAAGCTATTATTTTAGGAAATCTATAGTAGAAATTCCTAATTTCATTAGCTTGTTTTTGCTCGGTCGTCCACTAATTAAACAAACATCTTTAAATGGGAAAATCCAGTAACAGTTTAGGAAGAAATCTTGTAAAATTTCTAAGTCTTTTTTAAGAGAAGTTACACCTAAAACCGAGTAACAAAAGTCATAATAAAAACCGTAAGCAATTGATAAACTAGGTATCCATTCACCATAGCAACCACGGACGTAATGATTTTCTAACATTCTCCACAAACATCTGTCTATGAGACTGAGGATATCATAATCTGGTAATTGCTGATTCATAGGAAAATGTTGTTCAATTAAAGTTTTTAATTGGCGATAAGCTTGACTCACTAAATTTATAATAATTTTTTCTTCTACTTCATTCCAAACTTTATCAAAATATAAAAATACTTCTTCACTAAGAGTTATATGTGATTTATGAGTATTTATTTGATAAATTCCATATTCCTCAATTTTAAAAATAGTGTTAATGCCAAATTTTTCAGTGAGCTTTTTTAAAATACTTAATGGCTCTAAACAATCAGATTTTTGTATTGATAATTTTTTATAATTTCCATATTCTGTCTCGGTCAGCTTTTCCAAAATACTTAATTGCTTTAGACAATCTTCTATTGATAATTTATGTCTATTAATATTATGTATTTTTCCCCATACTGAACCACCCCAAAATCCATCTAACATCTCCCACAATATTGAAAAATTAAGTTGTTCTTTAGTTAGAGTTTTTAACACTAACTTAAAAAAATCTTTGAAAATTATATTTATTGCTATATAGGGTGTATCTACAAAAATAATTTTAGGTTTAGATAACCCAATAGAACGATAAAGTAAAATAGTATTTGCCTTAGCTTTACTTCTGTCAATGACTTCTGAAGAAATTAATATTTTTTTCCATTTTTCTTTATATATTGGAACTAATGCTGATTGCTCAAGAGTTAGCTTTAATGTAGATGGCAACATATTTTAACTAGATTGTACTCTAATTAGTCTCTATCTTACTCGAATCAAGTTAAATATATCTTAAAAACAATTTGTCTAAATCGTCTAGTAATAGTACTGAAATTAC
>CAZZXJ010000463.1:0-5674 GCA_964657905.1 uncultured Stigonema sp. | reverse complement strand
GGGTTTCAGAGGCTCAGTCTTTTCTCACAAATCTGTGGAGGATTGCTATAGTAACAAAAAAGAGGTCAGAAAGACCTCTTTGCAACTCCCTACTTATAATGTTTTGTTTATAGAAATTACAGCAACCCAGTATTAGTCCCTTGCTTACCAGTTGCCAGTTCTACTTTAAGGATTTTGCCACCTTGTTTCATAATGCGTTGCTGTTCGCGGAACCAGTTTTCATAAGGAACAAGCTTCGTGAAGTAGGTATTTTGGAGTTCGCGTTGGGTGCGAATCCGGGTTTGACTGGGAACACAAGCAGTAATTTTAAACATCCGCGACATGGTCTTAAATCTCCTGTAGTGATTATGGAAACTTTATTTATGTCAAAATCGTGAGTGCAAATCTTTAATTAATCACTCCCAGCCTGGAAATAAAACGTCAATACTAGACAGTTAGCACTAATAATCATTCAGCAATTCCGAAAGATCAGCGACAAAACGTTCTAGCACTCACGCTTGATTTCCAGACCTTAATCAAGTCGCACCTAAATTATTAAGTGCAAAATAGATCTTAGCTTAAGCCAGAGGAGATATAGTCGAAGTAAACGCCCATTTCCTTACCAGCGTCAGGACCTACTAAACTAGCGGTGACTTCCTTCATTGCTTGGATAGCTTGTACAGTAGCACCGATGGGTACACCCAAGGAGTTATAGGTTTCCTTCAAGCCGTTGAGCACACGCTCATCGAGGATGGAAGGATCGCCAGCCAACATAGCATAGGTAGCATAGCGCAGGTAGTAGTCCAAATCGCGAATGCAAGCAGCATAGCGACGGGTGGTGTACATATTGCCACCTGGACGGGTGATATCAGAGTACAGCAAGGACTTAGCTACGGCTTCTTTGACAATAGCGGCGGCGTTAGCGCTGATAGTGGTAGCAGCACGTACGCGCAGTTCGCCAGTCTGGAAGTAGCCTTTTAGCTTCTGGAGTGCATTACTGTCCAAGTACTTACCTTGAACATCTGAAGAGTTAATAACAGCGGTAATTGCGTCTTGCATGTTGTTATTTCCTTTTTTTTAACCGTATTGCAATACTTATGTTTCATGCCGAGGAAACAGCGAAACCCTACTGCATCGTACCAGCTAGGTAGTCGAAGTAAGAGCCAGCTTCAGCAGCGTCTTCACCAGATAATAGTGAACCGGCAGCATTCTTCATGGCGTTGACACCAGCAGCAACAGCATCCACAGGAGTACCGAGGGATCTGTACATTTCGCGGACGCCTACAACGCCAATTTCTTCAATGGGGGCTACATCACCAGCAACAATACCATAGGTGATGAGGCGGAGGTAGTAATCCAAGTCACGCAGACAAGTAGCGGTCATTTCTTGACCGTAAGCATTACCACCAGGAGAAACAACATCAGGGCGCTTTTGGAACAGCTGGTCACCAGCTTGCTTAACAATCCGCTCCCGGTTGTCTGTCAAGACTTGAGCAATGCGAAGACGGCGCTCACCACTGGTAACAAAGCTCTTGATCCGATCCAGTTCGCCGGGGCTAAGATACCGGGCTTCTGCATCAGCATTCACGATTGACTTCGTGACAATACTCATTGATTGATTCCTCCAGTACGAATGAAATCAGAAATTTGGTTAAACTGGTGCGACATTGGTTAACTGAGCTTATTCTCTCGTTTTTTTAGACACAACAGCTAAATAACTGCTGGATCTAGTTCATTTGGAGTCAGCTTGGGTAAATACAAGTACACAAGCCTTTAAACTCAACTACCTTCCGCAATTATTTTCGGGCATTATGTTGAGCAAATATGACTGCTCTTAATACTTTGTAATATTGCTTTTCAGATTTGCTGTCACACTTAGTAACCAGTAAAACAATGTTACGCCCCCAAGGGGAGTCATTAGTCATTCGTCCTTTGTCATTTGTTTTAACCAATGACCAATGACCAATGACCATTGACTAGCTATAGCTGTTTCACCAAGTCAGCTTGTGCCTTCACACTACCGAGGTAGTTACCTGCTGGCAGAGATGGTACGCGCTGGTAAGGCACTACGTCCTCACCAAAGTATTGGGCATACTCTGGGCTATCCAAGAGCGCTAAGACAGCAGCTGTTAAACCGCCATCAGTCAGCAACTTGTTGTAGGAGCGAATCTCCGCCTGAGTTTCTGGCGCACGTCCCAATAGGTGACGGAAGAGAAACTCAATCACCTTGGTGCTGGGATAAGAGGTGTAGAAGCGCTCTTCGTAGATTTCCGAACTAGCAAGTTCACGGACAAACTCGCGTACGGAAATTTCTCTATTTTGCAGTTTGCGCTCTAAGTCACCCTGGCGGAAATTGTCAGGAACCTGACCGCTTAACACATCCATCACCTGACAGTAAATGGCGTTGATCGCCAGATGTATTTCTGCTTGGTTTGCGTTCTCAGTCATGCGATAGATCCGTGCAGGTTTGCTATGGGTTGTACCTACACCCACCTCAACGGACTGCCCATTATTATCGTTGACGGAACGACCCAATCCACTATACACCGGCTGGTTCTGCTCAATTTGCTCGCTCTGTGATATGTCTGCGATCGCCTGTCCACCAACTTCCACGCGCGATTCCACAGGATCAAAGCTGGGAACTACCAAATCCTTATTCTGTTTGGTGAGCTGGTTGTACAGCCTCTCAGTATTCGGGAAGTTCGCTGCTGGCAAAGTTGGGAAGCGACGGTAAGGCACCACATCCTCACCAAACACCTCGATATACTCCACACTGGCAGTCATCGCACTGATAAAGGCACGCAGACCTTGAGTAGCGAGGATTTGGTTGTACTTACGAATTTCCGCTTGGTCAACAGGTGCGCGTCCTAGGAAGTGTTTGGTTCCCAGTTCAATCACCTTAGTATTGGGGTAAGGTGTATAGAACTCTTTGCGGTAAAGCTTAGAGACACCCAAACCTTCAATAAACTCCTTCAGGGTGATTTCACCATTCCCCAGCCTACTTTCCAAGGAAGTGAATTCGTTTTCGATGATGTAGGGTTCAACATCGCGCTCGAAAATCTGACGATAGGCAGCGCGGATGACGGTTTTCAACGCTACTTTATCATTCAGACCGGCAACCAGCTTAAATGTTTTGGTTTGCTGACGCTGCTTGGAAACGCCTTGGTTAATGCGGAACTGAATATCAGGTTCATTGCGCTGTTCTGTGACTGCTCCCTTGGACACAAAACTCGGCGTTTCTTTCTTCTCGACTTTCGTGCCAACATCCTCACGAATACTGCCGACTCGCAGGTTGCGACCAGCCACACCAGATGAAGTCAGATACCGCTCATAGGGAACCGTATCTTCCCCAAACGCTTCACTATACTCTAGGCTATCAATGATGGCATCAACTACCGCATAAAAGCCCTTCTTAGAAGCGATATCAAAGTACTTGTTGGTTTCTTGACGTCCATAGGTGGGACGACCCAACAAGCGGCGGTGGATGTACTCGATCGCCTTCATGACGTACAGCGAAGTCCAGTACATTTGGCGGAACACATCCGACTTAGCCAAAGCGCGGATAAACTCCCGCACGGAAATTTCCCCGTTTTCCAGTTTAATTTCCGCAAGCTTCTGCCGCTGATTTTCGTATAATTCGCGACCAAATACTTGTATGTAAGCCCCCCGAATCAATGCCTGGGTGGAGCCTTCGGAGAATTTAATGCTTGTTCCTGCTTGAGACTTTTTACCTCTTGTACCCGGAAGTTGATCCAACCGGAACACCTTTGGTCCGAGAGTACCTGGAAACTCACCCCGCGCCTTGGGATTACTGTTTTGGTTATTAATCCCAGGTCCAGAGTGAATCAACAGGCGCTTGGTATCCTTACCAAAGAAAGCCGGACGGGTGTTGGGGTTGCGAGTTTCTTTCGGGAAAATCGCCCCAAACTGAATTTCCAGTGGGTCGTTACCAGCACCGTAGGGATGCTGATCTGGTAGCGGTTGGTTATAGGCAGCAAAAGTCGTAATAAACTGTGGAACTTTGCGGAAAGGAGCACTGTAGTTTAACAGGTCTTGCTGTTGCCCCCAGTTGCGGCATTCTTGTGCCTCTTGCCCCAGACCCCGGATATAGGGTACTGTTTCTTCGCCAAAGTAGTCAGCGTATTCCGGAGAATCTACCAGAGCATCAATTAAAGCGGAAAGACCGCCGATGGAAACAATGGAGAAGTATTTTTGTACTTCCTCACGGCTACTTGGTCCCCGTCCCAGGAAGTGACGGAAAGCAAGTTCTAGGGCGCGGCTGTTGATAAAGGGCTGATAAAACTGTTGTTGGTAAAGCGGAGATTTGCCAAGGCGGCGGACAAATTCTTTCATGGAGATGTCGCCATTCTTCACCTGGGATTCCAGGTTAGATATGGATTGACCATAAGCGCGGGTGATGTCGCGCTCAAAAATTTGCCGATAAGCCGCTTTGATCACCTCAATTTTCTCGCCTGCTGACAACCCAGTTTTCATCACGAACTTGGGACGCCGTTCTGCCGCATTAAAGTAAATCTGGGGTAGTTCCAACCCTTGTTGGTCACTAGACGGACGTTGGCGTAATTTATTTGAGGGGGTGGGTGCTTTGAATTCTGTAATCAAAACATCCATATACTGAGACACAATTTCTGTAGCCTCAGCATCCTTGCGGAAATAGGAAAGCGATGCTGCTTTTATTTCCTGCAAAGCAACAATTGTTGCTTCACCAGAGCAGGCTCTTTCAATGATTTCTCGCAGACCACGTGTATTGACAGTGATGATGTTGGGGTCACCAGCCACGATCGCATAAGTCGCGTAGCGCAAGAACCAAGATAAATCCCGCAAGCTCTTAGCCATATTGCTAGGACCGTAACGGGCAACGTTGATCGGTCTAAAGCCTGGAGGCGTCGGACCACTGGGCGAAGAGTTAAAGATGGAGCGCAAATTTTCTAGGAACCCACCACGAGATTCTACATAGGTGACAGTTCCCAGCTGCATTTGCTCTTTCATGTCTTTTCTGGGAGCAGCGATCGCCAGTTCTGGTTCCCTCGGCTTTTCTAAGAAAGACATTGGTGAACCACCGACAAAAATTCGATTGGCAGCGCGAGAGACAATAATTCCTGAATTGTCTGTGAGCGTCTGAGAAATTTCTAGACGCTTTGCACCAGACGCAAAATAGCTTGCCAGTTCATTGAGTTCGCCTGCTTCCAGAAAGCGGTCTTGCTGCTCTGCTTGGGAAATTGTTGATACAGCTAGGGTTTGATATAGTTGCGGACGCGCAACTGAGCTTCCACCACTTGCCTTAACACTCATTTGTTTTTTTATACTCCCATTATATTCTTTCTTGTGTTAAGTCTGGGTCGCTTTCCGGCTTGACACATTGGTATAGTGATGCCTTGAGAGTGCGCCTTCAAGACTGCCAAAAAAAAATTAACCCAGTCAGCTTTTAGATTAGAACGTTTTGGGATTTTGCTGGGGCTTTATTAAGAAGTGTGTAGAAACTCTAGTCTTAATGTCTCAAATCTTGAAGCACACGCGGAAAGTTCTCTGAGAAAAAGCCTAAGTTTTGTATCTAATATTTACAAAGTAGGGGCGTGGTTCCCCCGCCCTAGCCTCGTTCCCAGCCTCTGGCTGGGAATGCATTTCTTGAGGCTCTGCCTCAAAGGAAACTAATGGAGCCACCTCCTCTTTAGGCATT
>CAZZXJ010000462.1:0-5679 GCA_964657905.1 uncultured Stigonema sp. | reverse complement strand
CCAGAGAATGAATACCCTCTGACAACATAGCTGAGCTGCCACTGAGAGCAGCGGCGACAAATTTAGTGATAGCGATCGCAAAGTTAGCGCCAATGGCAGCGAAGATCGTTTTCTTGCTTGAGTTTGATGCCATATAATAAGGGGTAGCTTATCTTGCCAACGAGCAGCAGGAGATAGACGAACTTTATAACTCAAATTTTTGCTCGATTCAGCATCAACATTTTGTGTAATTAGTGTTCCAATTACTTCCTTTGCAATCACAGGGGTAATAATACGATTCAATGCTAATTTAAAATTCAGTAATTTGCTAAATATCTAGACTCAAAATTATCGAAGCCTAATGGTTAATGTTAATAGTGATGTTTTGACTAGCGACTGTTCGATGTTGAAATCCATTAACATGCTTAATAAATCAACTTTATCATACTTGTACTTTATGAACACTAAATTAATGTATTAAATAAACTGTTTACTATAAAATCTATACTTTTAGATATACATATTAGACAAATACATAAATATAGATTTAATTAAGTAAAAATGCAGATGCTTGATGATAAATAAAGTGATAAATAAGTAGGTCGGCGCAAATAGACAGAACTATTTCAGGACTTACGCAGATGTCACAGTCAGAGCGATCGTACAGTACTATATACCCGTTTTCTTGCCTCAATCGCACTCAAAGTTCTCCAAAGCTATTCAATGTCTCACATCTTGCACCTTGCGAATAGAATTCGCGGCTACACAGACAAAACCCGCCTAGCCTTCGGCAACGTCTTCGACGAACGCGGGTTTCAAACTCTTGATTTTCTGTGAGTCCGCGTAGGCGGTGAGTCCAGCCCTGAAGGAGGGTTTCCCTCGGTAGGGGACTGGCGAACCCGAAGGGACTTGGTTTGTATAGCCAAGCCAGCGCTGAAGGAGGGAAACCCTCCGTAGGCGACTGGCGTGCGAATTCTATTCGCTAGGGGTTGGTGCAAGATCTGAGCATCTCACTAGCGGCGATCGCCACTAGCAACATATGAAAGGAACACATTTTCTAGATTTCCTGAAAGTCCAGCGGGATAAGGGTTCCAAAATGTGTTCCTTAAGAGAAAGATTTGGCAATGCCAGCTTGACGAGAGTGTAGCAACAAGCGTGCCACCAGTGCCGTCCACCCGGTCTGATGACTGGCTCCAATGCCTCGACCTGTGTCGCCGTGGAAGTACTCATGAAAGAGGGTGAGTTCCCGCCAGTGGGGATCTTCGGCATAACGCCACTCCTCCCCATGCCAGGGACAGCGCCCCTGCTCATCAGGTAAGAAGATACTGACTAAGCGCGATCTGATCTCCTGCGCAACCTCGCCCAGATTCAGCATCTGCCCTGAACCTGTTGGACACTCTACTTTGAAGTCATCGCCCCAGTAGTAGTGATAGCGCTCAAGAGCCTCCACCAACAGGTAATTTAATGGCATCCAGATGGGTCCACGCCAGTTGGAGTTGCCACCGAATTGTCCCGTATCGGACTCACCAGGCGTATACTCCACTCGGTGTTCTTCTGTGCCAACCCAGTAGCTATACGGATGCTCCTTATGCACCCGTGAGACAGAGCGGATGCCGTAGGGGGAAAGAAACTCGTTCTCGTCTAGAAGGTATTTCAGCATCCGCTCCAAGCGCTCACGCGAGGGAATGGAGAGCAGTAAGCGTCCCTGACCATTATCCCCCTGCTTCCTGTAGACATGCTCAGCCATGTGAGGGCGGTTGTTGAGAAACCAGTGCATCCGCTTGGAAAATCCCACCAGATGCTCGACCTGCTCTTGATCGAGCACGTCAACAGCAAATAGCGGCATCAGCCCGACCAGCGAGCGAATCCGCAGGGGAACAGGCTTGTGTTCTGACCCACTTTCATTGCAAGGCTGGAGCAGGTCATAATAGAAGCCGTCCTGCTCATCCCAAAGTCCTGTTCCCCCCAAGTTATTCATTGCCTCCGAAATCGCTACGTAGTGCTCGAAAAACTTTGAAGCAACATCCTCGTAGGTGGGGTCCTCTGTTGCAAGTTCGAGGGCGATCGCCAGCATCGTGGCGCAGTAAAATGCCATCCAAGCCGTTGCATCCGCCTGCTCCAGGCATCCACCCATGGGCAGGGGCTGGGATCGGTCGAAGACGCCGATGTTATCGAGTCCCAGAAAGCCGCCACCAAAGATGTTATTGCCCTCCGCATCCTTGCGGTTGACCCACCAGGTGAAGTTAAGCAGCAGTTTTTGGAAGACGCGCCCCAAAAAGACCCGATCCCGCTTGCCTCTTGGAGCCGTCAGCTTATAAACGCGCCAGCAAGCCCAAGCGTGAACAGGTGGATTGACATCGGAGAAGTTGAATTCATAGGCTGGCAGTGCACCGTTAGGGTGCATATACCACTCACGCAAAAACAGAATGAGTTGCTCTTTCGCAAAGTAGGGGTCAACCTCCGCCATCACAATCATGTGGAAAGCCAGATCCCAGGTCGCGTACCAAGGATACTCCCACTTGTCGGGCATTGAGATGATATCACGGTTGTAGAGGTGCGCCCAGTCCAAGTTAGGACGATCTTTACTGGGTGGCGACGGCTGGATGGAGTCGCCCGCCCGCCAGTCAGCCACATTGTAGTGGTAGAACTGCTTTGACCACAGCAAGCCTGCATGGGCTTGGCGCACGACTTGACGCTCAGACGGTTGAAGCTTTTCGACCAAGAACTGGGAGTCGAATTCATGATATTCGTGAATCCGTTGCTCAAATATCCGGTCGAAGTCCGACCCGAAGATCTGGTCGGGAGTCTGCTCCTGGGCAAACAGCCGCAAGCGCAGCGTCACCGTAGTCCTTGCTTGGATCTCAAATCGGTAGTGGACTGCCGCTTTTGTGCCGATCTCTAAGGGATTGACGGCTCCCCTGTTCCCCTGCACAACGTATTCGTGGAAGGCATCTTTGACGTAGGGACTGGGGGAGATCCGACCGAATAAACGCTCCTGGTTCGTTTCGTTCTCGGTGAAAAGTAGTTTGGGCACTTGTGTTCCGGCAAGCGCCTCGGCTACTAAGCGGAACTTGCCGAGCGTGGAATGCACCGATTCCAACGTCCGATCCTCAACACGCTCGATTATCGGCTTCGGCCAATAGCCCTCTCCCGTGCGACCCCAACTCCAGGTGTTTCTAAACCACAGTGTTGCCAGTACGTGGAGGATAGCTGCCTCTGGACCCCGGTTAGCGAAGGTGAGCCGGATCAGGATGTCATCTGGCGAACCCTTGGCGTACTCGGCAAACACATCGAAGTAGCGATTTTCATCAAAGATGCCCGTATCGAGGAGTTCAAATTCTCGGTCTTGTGGACCCCGTCGTTGATTCTCCTCCATCAAGTGGGCATACGGGTACTCAGCTTGCGGGTACTTGTAAAGGGCTTTCATGTAGGAGTGGGTGGGCGTGGAATCGAGGTAGTAGTAGTACTCCTTGACATCCTCGCCGTGGTTGCCCTGTAAGTTGGTCAAGCCAAACAGGCGTTCTTTAAGAATGGGGTCGCGTCCGTTCCACAAAGCTAAGGCAAAGCCCAAACGTCCCTCGCGATCGGTAATCCCCAGCAGTCCATCCTCCCCCCAACGGTAGGCACGACTACGGGCGTGTTCGTGTGTAAAGTAATCCCAGGCGGTGCCGTCAGGGGAGTAATCCTCGCGCACAGTACCCCACTGTCGCTCTGCTAAATAGGGTCCCCAACGCTTCCAATTTTTTTGCCGCTGCGCATCCGCTAAGAGACGACGTGCCTCTGCTATCAAATGATTATTTGAGTTCATTAATTAAGCCTTTGCTTTAAAAAAGCTGCCAACTTAACCCTCTCATCGCTCACGAATTACCGTCTCATTAAGAGCGATCGCACAGTTACCAAAGCGAGGATAAATTCTTTAGTTCAAATACCACTAATCACAACCTAACAGTGTTTTTTTGAGTTGTCAATCTGCATATTGTAACAGTCCTGATGGGCGCTTTCAAGGAGTCTGGAACACAACCGATTCTCTACATTAACCATCAACAATAAACTAATCTATATTTACAAATGTAGGCTTTACTATATAGAATTATCTAAACGTTTTATAGAAACATTCTCTCTTTGGCAGGAAGACTTTATTTCTTGGTTCAGACTTTAATGTTAACTGGAATACCCGCTACAAATTTATGCAATTCTGTATTAAGCTGGTTTCATTCATAAAAATACTCATGACCTCGGGTGGTTTGTACAACGGAACTGGCATCTCAGCCAACAGGTTTAGCAGGCGGACTGGTATCAACGCAGATTCACAATTTTAAAGCCACTACTAAATAGCTAGGGGATCAAATATTGATCCCCTACTCGCAATCCATCCAAACTGCTGATTTGATTAAGGGACTATCCTAGGACTATCCCTTTCAAGGTGACCAACGAAGATAGGTTGTTTCAGTGCTACCATCTTGAATCCTCCCCTCAGATTTTGGGCTTTTTGAAGGTTAAAATAACCAATCTTCGTTCCGAATTTCACCACCTTGAAAGGGCTAGTCCTATATCCGATCATTTGTAAGGGCGGGGTAACCCCGCCCCTACAATTTGGGACAATTTATTTCTTGGTGTTCCCTAAGTGGGTTGGTGGTGCTACCGATTTTGGAGCCATGAATGAGGAAATCCATGCTGTTAAAAGATGACGAAGGACATGTACGTTGTTTCCTGCGTCCCAATGAAAAATTGCATCACAAAATTTTGAGGTAACTGTATGAGTGTTTCTCCTTACTTTCTCAAAGGTCAAAAGGCTCTCGTTACGGGTGCGAACTCCGGAATTGGTGAAGCGATCGCACGGTATCTAGCGCAGGCTGGTGCTGCGGTTGTGGTCAATTACCAATCCAAACCTGAAGCTGCACAGAAGATTGTAGATGACATCAAAGCGAACCAAGGAGAGGCGATCGCCCTCCAAGCTGATGTTAGTCAGGAAGATCAAGTGCAAGCTCTGTTTAAACAGATGTTTACAGAGTTTGGCACTATTGATATCTTAGTCAATAATGCAGGTTTGCAAAAAGACTCAGCCTTTGTAGATATGACCCTTGAGCAGTGGAACAAGGTCATCAGTGTAAATTTGACAGGGCAGTTTTTGTGTGCGCGGGAGGCAGCCAAGGAGTTCTTGCGTCGGGGTGTAAAACCTGATATTTCTAGTGCAGCAGGCAAAATTATCTGCATGAGTTCAGTACACCAACTCATTCCCTGGGCTGGGCACGTCAACTATGCTACCAGTAAAGGTGGGATTGATATGATGATGAAAAGCATTGCTCAAGAACTTGCCCCTCACCAGATTCGAGTCAACGGCATTGCTCCTGGGGCAATCAAAACTCCAATCAATACCTCAGCATGGGAGACACCGCAAGCAGAGGCAAAGTTACTAAAACTCATACCAGCAAATAGAATCGGTGATGTCAAAGATGTCGCTAAAGCCGCAGTTTGGCTTGCTTCTGATGACTCAGATTATGTCAACGGCACAACACTGTTTATTGATGGAGGTATGGCGCTATATCCAAGCTTTGCTGAGGGAGGTTGAATAAGTCTTTCTGGGTTCACGGGCTGCATGTTCAGTCTGTGGTTAAAGTTAGCAGAGGGTTAGTAAAAACAACGAGCGGGTGTATATTTTATGTCATTTTATTCCAAGTTAAAGCGATTTGTCATCGGAAA
>CAZZXJ010000461.1:2921-5683 GCA_964657905.1 uncultured Stigonema sp. | reverse complement strand
ACGCCTGGTAGTTGCGTGAGACAGGGGCTCTCATGCGGACGTTCTCAAAAACGGTCGTTTGTGAGAAGAGATAATCTTATAATAAAGATGTACATTGTGTATCTGGCGTTATATACTAGGGTATAGACCAAGGAGAAGATGATGGAACCCCACAGTAGCCCTGATATTCCTACTCGCGCCGTCAATTTGCGTATCCGTGAGGATGTAAGGACGCTTATTGACCGGGCTGCGAAAGCACAAAGCAAATCACGTTCCGACTTCATGATTGATGCTGCCCGTCGTGCGGCCGAGGATACGCTACTTGATCAGACTTTCCTGCGCGTGGATGAACAAACCTACCAGCATTTTCTTAATGTTTTGGATGTTTCACCCCATAATGAAGGGTTCAAACGCTTGATGAATGCCAGAAAGCCGTGGGCTGAATGATCCTTCAAGCCCCTGTCCCTCTTGCTGATACCCACCTGCTGGATGACTTTGATTGCGGAGTTGCCAGCCTGAATGACTGGTTAAAACGCCGCGCAGTTGCCAATCAAAACAACAGCGCATCACGTACCTATGTTGTAACGGATGGACAAAAAGTAATTGCCTATTATTGCCTTTCTTCCGGTGCATTGGCACTCTCGCACACGCCATCACCTATAAAACGGAATATGCCAGACCCGGTACCCGTAGCAATTCTTGGAAGACTTGGAGTAGATACCGCATGGAAGGGACAAGGATTAGGTGCAGCATTACTGCAAGATGCGGTCTTTCGTACAATGCAGGCGGCAGAGATAGTGGGCATCCGTGGAATAGTAGTACATGCCATATCGGAACAAGCCAGGCAATTCTATGAGCATTACGGGTTTTCTCCTTCACCCACGCAGCCTATGACGCTTATTCTGTCCATTATGCGCGAGCAGAAGAAGAATTCAAATGCAACAACTCGTCTCTAAAGCGATTATTCCGAGATTGCATAAATTATTGTCCTTGTACATATTGAGTAAATAAGACACCTTGCTGAATTAAACTTTTATTGGCTCTATCAAAGGAAACTTGAATATGAATCTGAATCTGAAACGGATGATCTTCGGTGCAATTGTGACTTTACCGTTGACAATCGCTACTCTACCAACACAACAGGCATCAGCGTCAGAGGTGATGATCAATCCTCACTTCCAATCACTAAGTGCCAAACCGACATTCATCGCGCGTGGGCGACGTGTATGGGTTCGTGGCCATTGGGAACGCACACACCACGGTCGGAGATGGGTTCCGCCTCACTATGAGTACAGATAGAGGTAAATGGTTAGACTGGAGACTAATTGTATGATTTTATACAATTAGTTTAGATGATCGCCACGGTTTTTGATTAGTTTAACCCTTTTTTGTCACTCTGGGAAAACAATAATCGAAGCCAGATTCTGAAACTCTGAATTAATCAAGGGTTCAAGCTTTATTTTCTAACAGTAACTAAAATTTCTAGTTTCAAAGTGGAAAGTAAAGCTCCTCATATCTTGCACCATCGCCTTGTTGCGAAAATCAGAGCTACAAAAAGCTGATAATTTCGTAGGGTGGGCACTGCCCACCAGCCCTTATTGAGAAGGTGCAAGCAGGATCCGTGCATGCGATGAGCCATTGGGTTCTCCCAATCTGACAAAAGAGGGTTAACAACAGGGTCAGCGCGATCGCCCACCACCACAACCACGACCGAACAAAAAGCCCCTCCAGGATACGTTGTGAGGGGCTTGTTTTTTTGTGGTCAGGGGATTTCCAATGTGGTCAAATGACATGAGTAAGGAGAATGCCTTTTTTAATTACGAATTACGAATTAGCAATTACGAATTATGATGAATGCCAACTGTGCTTAACATAACTTAATGTTTGGACACGTTACAGGACGTGGGCAATTACCACCAAGATTCCGCTTAACAACTATTTAAATCTCTCACCTAAAAAGCAGATGAATAAATCCTTGATGTAACACTCTACTAGTAATTAGATAAGACATCAACACCCTAAAGTGAAAGCCTATGACTAACAAAAAGGTTGCGCTAGTTACAGGAGCATCATCCGGGTTTGGGCAGTTAACTGCTCACTTACTGGCTCAAAAGGGATATCAAGTCTTCGGCACCAGTCGAAAGGAATATTCTACCTCAACAGAGGTAGAAATGCTGACGTTAGATGTTAAATCTGACGAGTCAGTGCAATCGTGCATAAAACAGTTGCTCGCACGGACTAACCGCATTGATTTGCTTGTCAATAATGCCGGACAAATACATGCCAGCATGCTTGAGGAAACTTCTTTAGAACAAGCCAAAGATATTTTTGAAACAAACTTTTGGGGTGTTGTCCGTCTCACCAATGCCGTTTTGCCAACGATGAGACAGCAGCGTAGTGGGCATATTATCAATATGAGCTCAGTAGCAGGATTGATAGGCGCACCCGGTCAAGGTTTTTACTCAGCTAGTAAATTTGCACTCGAAGGTTATAGCGAAGCACTGAGCGTGGAACTAGACCCGTTCAATATCAAAGTGTCTTTAATTGAACCTGGTTATTTCAAGACCAACTTCAACCAGGCGATGTTGCAACCCACTCCAACAGATGCTGATTACGACACTGTACGTGATGTGATTCGCTCATCAGTTAGTCAGGCAATTGCACACGGTGACAATCCTGAAAAAGTTGCACAGATGATTGTTTCTGTAGCACTTCGCCAGTCGCCGCGATTACGGTATCGTGTTGGCAATGAGGCGCAATGGTTGCCTCGCCTGAAAGCGATA
>CAZZXJ010000461.1:0-2821 GCA_964657905.1 uncultured Stigonema sp. | reverse complement strand
TCACCACTATTCAGTTGCCACTTTTACAATCAAAGTTGTAAAACGACTATTTGCTAGTTCCCGAATAAACAAATGTCTCAACAAAAGCCTATCAGTCCTTGGAAATACAAACCTTGGTGGTGTCAGCCCTGGTCTATACTGCTCACAGGTGTCACCCTGATTTCTGGTAGCTGGCTACTATTTAAAACCATCTGGTTAACTATTCTCGTCTCTGTGCCTCTATTAACATGGATGGGCTTTTTCTTGTTAATCTGGCCCCAGTTGATCATCCGCAGTGAGATTTTAGAGTCGCACCAAGATTGAGTGTAGTCCCTGTAGAGACGTTACATGTAACGTCTCTACAACCTGCGACTTTTGCTCTGCATCTGCGGTTCAATCCACCACCTGACTCCCATGACGGCGCGGGTCATCTTGATTACTCACTGGTGCAACAGGTGCTGAGAACTTAGAGACTTGTCCGCTCGCTTGAGCATAAGGCAGAGGCGAACCAGCAACTAAAGCTTCTATGTTGCTTCCCATGACAGTAAGGGGTTGATCGCCGATCGCCTGCGCTATAGGTTCCCCATCCTTACCTAAAAACACAAAATGAGGAATGCCATCCACGCGATACCGCAGCATCTCTGGCAACCACTTATTATTATCCACATTCAGCATGACAAAATTAACTTTGTCAGTATACTGCTTTTCCAACTCAGCGATATCCGGTGCCATTTTCTGGCAGACAGTACACCAGTTAGCATAAAATTCCATGAACGATGGCTTGCCATTGGTCAAAGCCACTTCTAGCGGTGTAGACTGTTCATCCAACTTAGCAAGGGAAACAGAGCCTGTCTCAGAGCGTAGTCCCAAGGCAAGAACAACAATAAGGACGATCGCGACAATTGCAATTAAGAAATTTCTCACCCGCGCCCCAACCGGGGATTGAGACTGTTCTTGAGAATTAACAGGTGAATCCGTACTCATAACAAATTTATTAACTCTTATTCAGCACTCTTGTGTTCAGTTTAACCTCCTTCTTCTCTGACGGGACGCCTTGGCGGTTCGTAAAACTTGTAAAATAGAAAGACATCCCCTAAATCCAAACGTGAAGAAACGAGTTACCCTCACTTTCCCCAAACGCGTCATTCAAATGCCTGTCACCTACCGACTGGCACGAGACTTCAACGTAGCCGCAAATATTATCCGCGCTCAAGTCGCCCCAAATCAAATTGGCAAACTTGTAGTGGAACTATCAGGGGATATAGATGAGTTGGATGCTGCTATCGAGTGGATGCGATCGCAGAACATCAGCGTTTCCCAAGCTTTAGGGGAGATAGTCATTGATGAAGACTTATGTGTTCACTGTGGCTTATGTACAGGAGTTTGCCCTACAGAAGCTTTAAATCTTGATCCGCAAACCTATAAGCTGACATTCACGCGCTCGCGCTGTATCGTCTGTGAACAGTGTATTCCCACTTGTCCTGTGCAGGCAATCTCCACCAACCTTTAGGATTAGTGCTTTCTCATGACTCCAAAATTGCAACCGCAGATGGACGCTGATCTCATAGAGAGATGTCTCTTGTTAATCTAAACAAATCTCAAAACATAGATACTCATTTTTAACTAGTGCTAGTATGCAATAACCTCCTTCAGTTCGGGTGTATCAACAACTATGACATTAGCTACTAACTTGGAAGTGAAAACTCTAGGAAACTACGCTTACGTGGCAATTGAAAAACATTTTAAGAAAACCTTAAAATGGGAAACAGCAGTGAAGAAAGATAAAGATCCAGAAGCACTGCACCAAATGCGAGTAGGTTTGCGTCGCCTACGTACTACCGTAAGTAGGTTTGACATAGCTGTGGACTTACCAAAGTTGGTAAGTGATAAAAATATTGGTAAAATTGCCCGTTGTCTGGGTAATCTCCGAGATTTTGACGTGTTAAAAGAAACTTTAGAAAACCTTGAGCAACAAAATTTACCCCGCAAAGAAAAGGAATCTCTGCAAACAGCGTTGAATGCTTTGGATAAACAACGTGAAGATGCACTCTTTAATGTGCGAGCAACATTAAAGAATGAGCGTTACAAGTCTGTAAAACAGGAATTGAAAGAGTGGTTGGAGGAACCAAGTTATCAATCACTAGCATCTTTACCGATTCAACAAGTCTGTGCCGATCTACTTTTGCCAGAGGTGAGTAGATTCCTGCTACACCCTGGTTGGTTAGTGGGAACCCAAGCTGAGGGGTCGGAGATTGTGATTCTCAAGGACTGGGAAGCAGAGAAGGTAGAGCATCAATTGGCAAAAAGTGGAGAAATTCTCCATAGTTTGCGCAAACAAGCCAAACGCCTACGTTACCAGATGGAGCTATTTTCTGACTTCTACGGCGAGTCTTATACGGCTTATATGGCGCAGGTAAAAAATATCCAAGAAATTTTGGGAGCGATGCAAGATAGTGTGGTGTTAACTGAGTGGCTGATGAATGTCCTCAAGTCAGAAATTCACACTCAGCTTCCTACCCTTGCACTCTTTTTAACAGAGAATCTTTACCAGTTGTGGCAGCAGTGGCAACCCGTGCAACAGCAGTATTTTAAAGCTGAAATACGGCATGGGTTTCACTTAACTATACTGCATCCCATGTAATGTTAATACATAAACATTAATTTCAATGTCTGGGGAGAAAAATACATGGCAGGAAAACGGTTTATACTTTTCCATCATCGCCAATCCCTTTTGAATAGGTTATTATAGCCGTTCTTAACTGCTTGCACTACACCTGTGAGCGGTACTCAGGAGTCAGAAGTCATTCGTCAGGATAACTCCCTATTCTGGCTCCTGGCTCCT
>CAZZXJ010000460.1:0-5684 GCA_964657905.1 uncultured Stigonema sp. | reverse complement strand
GCTTCAGTCAGTCGAACGTTGATCCCAGGGGCGCTAGTTGGGTTTGCCAATAGTTGCTCTACCGTCTTCACCCAGCCTGACACATCCTCAGTTGAGCAGTAAACTACCCCTTGCCCACCCACCTCACACAGCACAGGAATATCACTAGCCACTACAATCGCCCCGCAGGCTAAAGCTTCAATAACGGGTAATCCAAAGCCCTCTGCTTCACTTGTTAATAAAACTGCTGATGCTCTTCGGTAAAGCGCTGCTATGGTTGTGCGCTGCAAACCCTGGAGATAAATTATCGACTCACCAATATTTAACTGAGCAATTTGCTGCTGTTGGCTTTGTGTCCACTCGCCGCTAACTTTGACAAGTCGCAACTCTGGGTAGATAGCTCGTACTCGCGCAAACACTTCTAAAAGAATATCAATGCGCTTGCGCTTAATGCAACTACCTACGTGTAGTAGAAAAGGTGCTTCACCGATTTGTGTTATTACTTGTTGATCAGCAATACTTACGTTTTCAAGACTCATACCAAATTCTGGAGCGATACCATAAGGAGCATGGACTAAGCGAGATGGTTCCACTAGTTGGTAATGCTCTATCTGTTTCCTGACGTCGGCGGTAGAATAAAATACTACCGCGCATGACTGCAAACCGCGCAAAATTCTGCGAGACATAGCTCTATACCAACCCGGTCGCGGTTCTTGCTCTGGCTCTACCAAAGAACGAAATGCATCAATATCGTGACAGTATACCCCCGTCCGTTCTGGAGGCAAGACATGGACCAACTGGGCGTAGGTATGGTCAGCAACGTGAAACAAATCAAAATCTGTGACCTGTTGCCTAAGATAATCAGGATAATCCCAAAATCGATTCAGCAGGCGGTCAGTGTTGTAGGCAAAGTGCTTTTTACCGATCCAGGGAATATGTTTGCAACGCCAGTTAAATGCTGGACAAACCCCTATAGCTTGGATAGACGGAGTGTGTTCGACTTGCAGATGCTTAAGTAGCATTTGGGCACACAAATCCATGCTATGCCAGTTTTCTTCAAGGTAATCGCAGATAATCGCCAGACGCATTTGAGCCATTTTATTGATTATGCATCGTCAGGCTAGAGGGTGAAATGAGGTGCATCTTCACAGAGAAATGGTATTACGGACTATTGCAGTATCCTTAGTTTGGATAATATATCAGTTGATTTTTCTTGGGGAATCATCAATACATCTTCAATATCTTCTTTTACTTCTTTAATCTCAACAAATTTTTTACGCCCTACCTGCTGGTATAATTTATATTCCCAAGGAATTACCAACTCTGCCACATCTACAAATGAATATCCAAAATATTTGACCCAGAACGGATTAAATTCACCATAAATAATTGGTCGAGTTTTTTGAATAAAATTCATACCTCCTAATAGAAAATCCATCTCACAACCCTCAATATCTACCTTAATAATGTCACATTTTTCAATATGATGTTTTCCGACAAAGTTGTCTAACTTAGTCATTGTTGATGAGCAGGTAGATATCTCTTGTTCTACTAAAGTTCCTTTTAGTAAAACTGCATTACCAGTAGATGAATTATTTTTTTTATCTCCCATGCAGAGTTGTATTTTTCCCTCTTCATTTCCCAGAGCCGTATTCACTGGATAAACGATATTTGTTAATTTGTTGGCTTCAACCAGATTCACTAGACGATTAAAGTTCGATGTTACTGGTTCAAAAGCCCATATTTGAGATTTCCCAGCTATTTTTTTGAGTTTCTCTCCCAGAGGTATAGAATAAAGCCCAATATTAGCACCAACATCAAAAATAACTATTCCTGGATTTAAAATTTCAGATAAAATCTGAATAATGCCACCATCATATTCTCCTGTAAAAAAGACTTTTTGCTCTAACAAACTTCGCAAATCTAGGCGCATTATGCTGCTATCTTGCATTTTTATTGTTACCAAACAATCTTGTTCAACATCATAATTTGTCATTAAAGGTATCAGTGCTGTACCTAACCTATTCTTACCTTTAAAGTAAGGTAAAGAACGAAAAAAATAAGCCAGTAAATTACGTGTGGCTATCTTCATAATTACTAAATTTAATTCTCCAAAATTTCCGTAAAAAATTGCAAATGTTGCTTGGCAATAGATGACCAAGCGTAAACTATATGCGCTCGTTCTAAACCTTTGGTAGCCAGTTCTTGGCGTCGGGACGGACTATTCAGCAAGTCTGAAATAGCTGCAACCCAACCAAGCTGATCTTTTTCGCCAACCACTACACCCGCATCTTGAATAACATAAGGAATTTCACCACTGTCGCTACCAATCACAGGAACACCGCAGGCAAATGCCTCAATTAGCATCCGCCCAAACTGTTCTCGCCAATTGGATACAGTTTGACTGGGAGCGACAAGTATATCCATAGCATTGAGATACTGGGGAACTTCGCTATGTTTGACATCTGTGCAAATCCGTACCTGTTCCGGATAATGCTTTGCCCATGTTCGGAGTGATGATTCCATGACTCCAGTACCAACAAACAAAGCTCGCCAAGGAGTTTGTAAACTATCCAGAACCTTCATGAGTAAATTTAATCCTTTTTCTGGAACTAATCGCCCTAAATAGCCAATAACAGGTGTCCCTTGTTCCTCCCAAGTAAGAAGGCGACGGGTTTGGAGTTTAGCATCAAAAGAGGGGTAGAAATGCTGAGTGTCCACACCTAGGGGAATCAGTCGCATGGGCAGTGAATACCCCTGGCGGGGCATTAAAGTATCAGCAACAGTTTGTCCGCAACAGATCCATCCTGTTGCCCGACTCATGGCATACTTTTCGATCCAATTAAATGGTGGTGGATATCGCTTTGAGTGGCTTTGAGCGGTTTTGTAAACCAATGAAGTACGCTTAGGTGTCCACCACGCGACCTGTCCACCAGAAAAAATGTAAGGCTCCTCCCAACAATTCACCAAATCCCAATCTTGCTGCATAATCTCCTTGAGTCGCCAACCATAAGTCAAAATGTGAGGGGGCTTGCTGAAATACACTGGTACTGCTTCCAGTTGGCAGATTTCATTGGGGTCAGCTTCCAAGTACATCGGTCGTAAATCTCCGCGCATAGACGAAGGCGCAACCGTTGTTACCTCCCACTCTCCTTTTCCCAAACGAGCCATTTCATTGACCAGTCTGCGGTTTAGGGTAACTACATAGGAGTGACCAACACAGAGAAGTTTTCGAGGATGAGGCATTACAGTTTAAAATTCAACTTTTTATTTTGCCAAAGTTGAGATTGTTAGCTAATATGTATAGTTAATAGCATAAAAATTAAAAAGGCATCAGTGTTTTTACTTAATAATTATTACCTACTGAATCTGATCGCAGGAATATGGTAGACCCATCGCAAATCCCGATTTTAACAATATGCATTGCAACCCGTAATCGCCATGATTGCTTAATTCAGTGCGTGCAATCTCTTTATCTATTGGGTGACTTTCCGTTTGACGTAATTGTTGTCGATGACGCTTCAGCACCACCCATTGCAATTGATATTGCGCAGAAAGTCGAACCTCAGCTTGCTCAAAAAATAGAGATTATTCGATATGAAGAGAACAAGGGCCACATACCTGCCCGTAACGAAATGGTTCAGCGAGCAAAAGCACCTTATATACTATCACTTGATGATGATACAAAGCTTTTCAACGCTGAAAGTATCTACCGAGCACTGGAAATACTTAAAAAAGACCCCAAAGTTGGAGCAGTAGCCTTATCGCAGGCAAATGAGGATGGCACATTGTTGGCTGACTATATGCAGCCTGCACCAATAATGTACGAATGCTATGCACAATCTTTTAGTGGTTACGGACATCTTCTGCGTCGTGACTTATTCCTGATTTTAGAGGGCTATAAAGAGATATTTTGGTTTTACGGTGAAGAAGCAGAATATTGCAAGCGATTGCTTGATAGAGGGTTTTATGTAATTTACATACCTGATGCAAGAGTGATTCACTATCACTCACCCATTGGACGCAAAGAGATAACAAGATTGAGATATGGATGTCGTAATAAATGCTTTGATGCTATCTATAATGAGCCATTCTTTATGATGGTAGTTAGCATTCCTCTACGTATCATTAACTATATTCGTTGGCGTAAGATACCATGCGAATATTACAATTTCTCTGATACTGGAGGTGTGAAATGGTTGGTCAAAGAGTTACTGATGAAATTTCCACAACTTTGGCGGGAACGTCGGCCATTAAAATGGGAAACCTATTCTACGTGGTTGAAAACTCGCAGAGACTGGCCACCATATCAGCCAGAAAAAATATTTTATAAAAACAAGGTAGTAGGTTGTCAAGCTGAAATTGAGGTGTAAGCCTCCTTTGTTCGGAGTTGCGCTAAAGCGTAACTCCGAACCCATCAAGAGTATAAAATATTGACCAATCTCAGTAAATATTATCTAATGCAACCTATCGCTCGCGTCACTGCAATTGTTCCCCGTCTACCTCCTGCTGTTGATGGATTGGGAGACTATGGGCTGAATTTAGCTAAGCAAATGCGTCAGGATTTTGGCTTGGTAACCGACTTTGTCGTTGGAGAACCAAATTGGTCTAGTCAAGCTTTGGTGGAGGGGTTTGCAGTTAAGCAGGTAGCAAAACGATCTAGCACAGATTTGTTAGAATTGTTACCCAACGACAGAAATTTGACAAACATAGTTCTTCTGCATTATGTCGGCTATGGTTATGCAAAGCGAGGTTGTCCAGTTTGGTTGGTCGAAGGTTTAGAACGTTGGCGAAAAGCTGCTGACAACCGACATTTGGTAACCATGTTTCACGAAGTCTATGCTTTCGGTGCAATTTGGACAAGTCAGTTTTGGACATCACCACTGCAAAGAAATTTAGCTGCACGTCTGGTTCGTTTGAGCGATCGCTGTCTTACCAGCAAGCAAGGATATGCTGAAATTATTAGTAAATTCAGTCAAGGAAAAGACTCTACAATTCCGGCTTTGCCAGTTTTTTCTAATGTAGGTGAGCCAGAGCATCTTACCTCTTTATCAGAACGTCCTCGACGTTTGGTAGTGTTTGGCGGTCGCGGACCGCGTTCTCGTGTTTACCAGCATTCGCCATTAGCGTTGCAGCGGACTTGTCGCGAGTTGGAAATTGCGGAAATTTTAGATATTGGTCCTGGTCTAGATTTTGAGATCGAACCAGTGAATAATATCCCTGTTGCATGCTTGGGAGTCAAGCCTGCTCAAGAAATTAGCAGCTTATTATCAAACTCAGTTGCGGGTTTTTTTAATTATCATACCCAATTCCTGGCCAAGTCAACAATTTTCGCAGCTTACTGCGCCCACAGAGTGCTACCTATAGGTATATGGTATGAAGGACAAGATGTAGATGGTCTCGAAGCAGGGAAACACTATTGGTTAGGGGACAAGTGTCAGCACACGATGAACTTATCAGGGGGACAGATAGTTGCAGACAAAGCCTATGCTTGGTATCAAGAGCACCAGTTATCAGTCCAAACTCATGCTTTTGTGACATATCTGACTGGCTCAGTCAGTTCACGTAGACTATAAGTTCAGTAGATCACAAAGTTTTTTCCAGAAGCGAACATAAGTACTAAAAGCTAGCTATTCATAAATAAAACTTATATTACAGCCATTTTCCGGTAAATAGACCACAGTCGTAGGGGCGAACGGCCGTTC
>CAZZXJ010000459.1:0-5689 GCA_964657905.1 uncultured Stigonema sp. | reverse complement strand
ATCTTCTCAAGAGGGCGCTCAAGCGCAACTACAAACTTAATTGTAACTATTCAGACGCACATGATATCACGGAAAATCAAGGGTTTGAAACCCGCGTTCGTCGTTCGCGAAGCGTCTCCGTAAGGAGAAGACGTTGCCGTTCGCGTCAGCGTCTCCCCTTGGGAGAAGGCTAGGCGGGTTTTGTCTGTGTAGCCGCGACTTAAAGTCGCCTGGTGCAAGATGTGTGTTGAACCAAAGATGACTGCTGTAAAGCACCAATTTACTAATCTCAGAAACCTACAGGATAATGTTGCAGATGCATTGGTAAATGCCACTCAACTTGTGGGTCGGGTTGATGCATAACTGGTTCGACGTTTCCTCGCCAAGCTACCCCCATGATTTGCATGGTTTGATAAATCATGACTTTCCAGCCTTGTTGCTGCAAATATTCCAAACCTTGAGCAACATCTGGAGAAGCTAAATCATGAAAGAGGATCAAAGCATCATCTTCTGCATATTTCTCACACACCATTGCATCATATAAAGGTCCTGGTGCGTCATGATTTCCATCAATAAAAATCAGTGACCACTTGCGCTGAAATTGCTCTGCTAATTCCTCAACTTTCTCAGGGCTATAACCAGCTACTAAATTTACTGAACTCAGAACACCAGCAGCTAAGAGTGAACTCTTGACACTCTCATAAAAATCCGGTTTATCCAACACAGGATCGATTACATCTAGTTCAACGCCTGCTAGTGCTAGATGATTTGCCGACCAACCCAGCCAGCAACCAATTTCTAAAGCTTTTTTACCCTGAAAATTCAAAGCAGTGTTATAAAGAATATGCGCTTCATCGCGATTGAGAAACCCCAAATTTGGGTATCGACTATCCACATACCATTTATGGGGAATTTCCCAACGTAAATACGGCCAAGAAGAATGAGCAGTATTTCCAACAATCATATTGGGAAAATATTCGTCAGGACGAATGAGTTCAAATCCTGGTGAAACATAGTCCCAATTTGATTTGAGAGTACTTTCCATCACAGCATTAAAAGTACTTTCAATGACAGCATGAGTTTCTTTAATCATCCGTTCTTCTTTGAACAGCTGCTCTGCACGAGTTTTGCCAGCTTGAGCAATGGAATGACGTAATTCTGAGTCGGCACACCAAGCTTGAATTGTTGTTACTAACTCGTTGACAGTAGCTTGAGGATCAATTTTAGGGTCAGGAAGTAATTTCCCCGTATCACCTAACTCTTCTGGAATACCGCTGACGGCTGTTGCAATGACGGGTAATCCCTTCGCCATCGCCTCCATAATTGCCAAGGGCATTCCTTCCACTATGGGAGTCAAAACAAAAATATCACTGGCGTCTAGCAAGTTGGGAATATCCCAATGTTGTCCTAAAATTTTGACTTTTTCGGTTATTTGCAGTTGATTGAGTCCCTGCTGCAGTTGGTTTTCAAACTGACCACCGCCAGCCCAGACAAAATAAAGTGAATCCCAAATGTCAGTACTTTTTAACCTTTGAATCGCTGCTAATTGATATTGGTAACCCTTAATGATTTCTAGACGAGCAGATGTAAAACAAACCACTGCATCTAGGGGTATTTCTAATTCTTGGCGTAGGCGAACACGCACAGATTGCTCACGAGGAGCAAAATATTTTGCAGGTCTTCCAGGATAAATAACTTGTCCCTTGTCTTCCGGCAGTCTGTAGAATTGATGTAATAAGTTTAAATTTTCCGTCGAAACGGCGATCGCTGCTTTTGCCCGTCGATAAAAGCGTGACAACTCATTCATGACTATAAAGGATAGCCCCTCTCCTTGCAAAGGTTCAACCAACCCAATTACAACGATAAAAGGTATTCCTAGTTTAATGGCAACCTGCTTAACCCCTGAATTTGAGAAGGGAGTTGTATCGCTCAAAATTATGAGATCGGGTTGAGCAACTTCAAACATCTTTTCGGCTTGAGATTGATCAGATATGGTACGCACTGGTTCTGCAGTCGTGTCAAATTCTATCCACAGATGCTCTATACCTAGCTGTTGTTGAACACTCACCAATGGGTTAGAACTTTGAGATTGTACACAGGTTAACCGATAGCCTAATGCTGCTAAATCGCACAACAGCGTGTGATTATATTGCGCGACTTCACCGATTCCAGGATCATCGGTGTAAAGCAAAATATGTTTACTCATCTTGTTCCTTTGTTGTTTATCAAGTTTTCACTAATTCTAGGAGAAACCCGGTTTCTTGGTTGGTGCTGATTCTGTATTGTCCCTACTTAGAGAGAGACGTTTTTCCCAAATACTCAAGCAATTCTTCTGCCTTTGTTAGTCTCGGCATAATTTGCAAAACAGCCCCTGCTGCTTTCTTGGCTAAATGTAAATCACCCATTTTCTCGGCCGTTTGGGCTAAGTGCCAAAAAGTTTGCCAATGATTGCATTCGTGAGCAACAGGGTCTTCTTTGTTAAACCACACCCCGACTTCGTCGATCGCACGAAGTGCAAATGAAACACCCTGTTCACGTTCAAAATCATGGATGGCTTTGCGACAACCCTCCCAAAAACCGTAATCATTTACTTGAATGATGCCGTTAGCAACCACGTTGTCATATAGAGAGTTAAATATTGCCATAGTTGATTTATACCAGTGACTATCGGCATGAAGCAGAGCAATACTGCCTATCTGTGATTTAGATTCAGGTAAAGTCTGGGCAAATAGTCCTTGAACTGGTACGACAATATCTCTGACATCTAAAGCCTGACAGACTACATGCAAATTTTCGGAAATCGGAGCTTTGAAAGTTCCTACACCAAGACCTGTATCATTTGCTGGAATTCCCTTATGCTTATCAATTTCTGTCGGTTCTGGCATGCCTTCAAATGTGTCAAATGCATATACCAGTCGCGGTTGTAAACTATATCTTTTAATGACAACTGCTAGCAGTGCTGCTGAACCTCCTTTGCAGGTTCCACACTCCACGAAATTTCCGGGAATATCATCTAAACAGATTTGTTTTGCGAGGGAGTAAAGAGAAAATAACTGCGCTCCACTCAACATGGTGTAGGGGCTGATAGCGGTAATAATTTCGATAAATTCATCAAAACTATTTTCAAAAAGATAGTTACCATTTTGTCCCTGAATATGATGTTCGATGCTTTTTTTGACATCACCTTTTTCCCAGAACAACAGATTTAAGTAGTTATGGGCAATTCTAGAGTATGGATTAACTTCAATTGCTTTTTGAAAGAAAACTAATGCTTGCTCAAAGTCTCCGTTGCCCCAAGCTTGTTTAGCTTGATGATTCCAATTTGCTAGTATTTCTATATTCTCTTTGGTTAAGACAGGTGGAATGACACAATCATGCTGACACTGTTCTACGTAGTGAAACAACTGATTTATTAAGGTCGAAATTGAGTTATTTATCGGCAAATCTATTGATAAACCGCTGACAGGATAATGTTGCAGATGGCGTGGTAAAGACCAATTAACTTGTGGGTCAGGTTGATGCATCACTGGTTCGACATTTCCCCGCCAAGCTACCCCCATGATTTGCATGGTTTGATAAATCATGACGTTCCACCCCTGTTGCCGCAAATATTCCCAGCCTTGAGCAACATCTGGAGAGGCTAAATTATGAAATAGGATTAAAGCATCTGACTCTGCATATTTCTCGCAGAGCATTGCATCATATAAAGGTGCTGGTGCTTGATAATTTCCCTCAATAAAAATGAGTGACCACTTGCGCTCTTTAGCTTTTGCTAATTCCTTAACTTTATGAGAGCTATGACCAGCTACTAAATTTACTGAACTAAGAACACCAGCAGCTAAGAGTGAACTGCTCACAATTTTATAAAAATCTGGTTTTTCTAGTAAAGTATCGACGACATCTAGCTCAACGCCTGCAAGTGCTAGATGACTTGCTGACCATCCCAGCCAACAACCAATTTCTAAAGCTTTTTTCCCCTGAAACTTCAGAGCAGTGTTATAAACAATATGCGCTTCATCGCGATTAAGGAAACCCAAATTTGGCTGTCGTCTATCCACATACCAGTTATGCGGAATGTCCCACCGTAAATATGGCGAAGAAGAATTAGCAGTATTTCCAACAATCATGTTGGGAAAATAATCGTCCGGACGAATGAGTTCAAATCCTGGTGAAACATAGTCCCAATTTGATTTGAGAGCACTTTCAATGACAGCATGAGTTTCTGAAAGCATTCTTTCTTCTTTGAACATCTGCTCTGCACGAGTTTTGCATGCTTTAGCGATGGCATGAAGTAATTCTGGATTGGCACACCAAGCTTGTATTGTTGTGACTAACTCGTTGACAGTAGCTTCAGGATCTATTTTGGGGTCAGGCAACAACTTACCAGTATCACCTAACTCTTCGGGAACACCACTAACTGCTGTTGCAATGACGGGTAATCCCTTCGCCATCGCCTCCATAATTGCCAAGGGCATTCCTTCAACTTCTGAAGTCAAAACAAAAATATCACTTGTTTCTAGCCAGTCGGGAATATCCCAACGTTGCCCTAACATTTTGACTTTGTCAGTTACTTGCAGTCGATTCAGTTCCCCTCTCAGTTGGTTTTCTAATTGACCACCGCCAGCCCAGACAAAATAAAGTGAATCCCAAATGTCAGTGGTTTTTAACCTCTCAATCGCTGCTAATTGATGGTGGTGACCCTTGGCAGGGTCTAGACGAGCGGATGTCAAACAAACTACTGCATCTAGAGGTATTTCTAATTCTTGGCGTAGGCGATTACGCACTAATTGATCGCGAGGAGCAAAATATTTTGCTCCTCGTCCATAATAAATAACTTGTCCCTTGTCTTCCGGTAGTCCGTAATCTCGATGTAATAAGTTTAAATTTTCCTTTGAAACTGCGATTACTGCTTTTGCTCGTCGATAAAAGCGCGATAATTCATTGGCGACTAGATTGATGTATACAGAAGATAGCCCCTTCTCTTCTCGGAAATGGTCAACCAACCCAATCACAACCATGAAAGGTATTCCCATTTTAATAGCAACTTGCTTAATCCCTGAATTTGCTATGGGCAATCCGTCACTAACAATTATCAGATCAGGTTTAGCAATTTCAAGAATCTTTTGGGCATGGGATTGATCTACACATTGCGCAATTCTCTGCATCTTTTGGGCATAGGCTTGATCTGTTGTGGTAAGCATTGGTTCTTCAGTCGTGTCCAATTCTATCCACATATGCTCGATACCTAACTGTTGTCGAGCAGTTACCATTGGGTTAGAACTCTGATTTTGCACACACGTTAACCGATAGCCTAATGCTACTAAACTGCACAAAAGCGTGTGATTATACTGCGCAACTCCACCTGTTCCTGGATCATCGCTGTAAAGCAAAATATGTTTACTCATACATACTCATTCTCGTTAAAGATTTGCTAATGATGGTACTGAATCAAAAGCGTATTGGCTATCGTCAGTAATTCTCGATATTTATCCCAATACGGTTCTGTTAATATAATCTACATACCGATAATTCCTGTAGAGACGCGAAATTTCACGGGGAGCATCCCCTAAAGGCGAATCGCCCTCAGACTCTTATGTCTGGGGCTACACAAACAAAGTCCCTGACGCTCGTTCCGACGCCGGAGTACCGGAAGATCGCTGCGCTATCGCTACCGCAACGCTTACGGGTGACGCTCGTTCCTCTGCTGGTG
>CAZZXJ010000458.1:0-5700 GCA_964657905.1 uncultured Stigonema sp. | reverse complement strand
CTAATGGGCGATACTGGATTTGAACCAGTGACCCCGTCCGTGTGAAGGACGTGCGCTACCACTGTGCTAATCGCCCATAAATCCTGATTCCATAGGCTTTTTACCTACTTCTCTCAGTCTTCTTAAAATTGCTTTTTAATTTACGATTTAATGCTAGCATATGCCACTAGAGTCTATACAAATATTAAGATATATTAAGCATGTAGCTACATAATATTGACACTAAGCATGGGCGAACCGGGAGTTCTCACTCAATGAGAGTTTTGCGATCGCTTGTTCTCTAATAATAAATTGAGATAATGGTAGATGCCTGTTATCCCTACTCTCGATCAATCCCCTTGTGGATACTCCTCCCACAAAGTTGTAATCTCCCGCAGACTCTGGTGATTCCCATCGCCTAAAATCAGATGATCTAGTAGAGGAATGCCCAGAAACTGCGCTCCAGCTAACAACTGACGGGTTAATTGGATATCTTCATTGCTGGGTTCAACGTTTCCAGAAGGATGGTTGTGTGCTACTATTAAGCGCGTTGCTCCTTGACGAATCACTTCTCGAAAAATCTCACGGGGAGGTGCTAGGGTTTCGGTAGCTGTACCAATAGTAATCACTTGTGTTCCCAGCAAGCGATTTTTCACATCTAACAACACCACTGCAAACCGTTCTTGATTTTGCCACATTAAGTCTTGACTGAGAGCCGCAGCCCCAGCAGCTGGGCTATCAATTACTGTACGTTCTCCTGGACGTGATTGAAATGCTCGTTTGCCCAATTCAATCGCCGCCATGATCGTTGTCGCTTTTGCTGGACCAATACCAGGAATTTGCATTAACTCAGCAGCATTCACATCTCGCAGAACTGTCAAGGGTTCGCGCTGGTGTTTACCCAATTGCTGCAAAAGATATTGTCCCAAACCCACCGCAGACAGTTTTCCTGGTCCTTGACCAGTGGCTAGTAAAATTGCAATTAACTCAGCAGTAGCTAAAATCTTGGGACCATAAGTTAATAAGCGCTCACGTGGACGCTCATTTGTGGGGATATCGGCAATTCTGAGGCAGTAAGTCATAGGCAATTTCAGGGAATATGGATGATAGGTTCACCTATCTTTAGTTATCCCCTGTAGCCGCTAAAAATCTCTGCTTATATGATAGAATGCTAAACCTTTATTAAAGTTTTCCCAATTTTTCTATTTCCCCAGCTTCACCTACTTGGTGGATTTGCGTTGCCTTGAGCATATGGTAAGTAATTAGAAGCTGGGTGATGGCGAGGGGGTAACTCTGGAGTGTTTCCCCAGTTGTACCAGCAATTTTGCCCAACTCTGGGTTACTTTCGCGATCGCATATATTTGGTAAGTAGGGCAGATCAGAACAAAGAATCTGCTCTAACTTATTGACCTGTTCTAAGGTGGCATGACCATCCACTTCCAGCACATCGACTGGTTTACCCATATCTCGGTCTAATCCGATGCGGATTGCGGAAGTGGAATTGCCATTGCGAGAGTTGACAATCTGGGTAAAATCTGGGTGGGGAATTGTGGGACGCAGCACCAGACGGACATTCAGGTGTCCATTGCTTTGATCCTCATCTTCGATGTTCGGGTAGAAACTCACCACTATATCTGACCATTGCCGTTGGGGACGGATAAACTGCTCCGAGTCTGGTTCACGTTTTTTGAGTTCCTCTAGCACCTGTTCTTCTGAATACCCTCGCTTTTGTGTATCCCGCTTGACTTTCCACTGAGCGCGTAGTGATTCGGGAGGTGCAAGGTAAACTTTCACGTCGTAGGCATCGCGGGCTGCTGGGGTTGAATAACCAAGTAATCCCTCAGCAATGACAAATCTATTTGGCTTGATGTATACTGGCGGCTCAAATGTGCCTGTTTTGTGACTGTAAACTGGCTTGAGAATTGGCTCTCCCGCCCGTAGCAGCGACAAATGCTGCTGCATGATATCTAAATAGTTGCAGTCGGGGTGGATGGCTGTGATGCCAATGTCGGCACGTTGTTTACGATCATATCGGTGATAATCATCTGTACAGATGACCGTGACATTCTCAGGTCCGAGTATCTGAGCAATCCCCTTAGTTAGGGTTGTTTTACCAGCAGCGCTGTCACCTACAATACCAAGAATAATTGGACGACTCATGATCCCCCCGACAATACAGTAGAGTGTAATTTTAGATTGTATGTTAGTTTACTAAATTTATAGAAAATAATTGAATATAACTCAAGAAAGAAATAGAACTGTAGAAAGCTTAACAATTCTTATGCAGAAGCAAAAGCTTCCTTTTTCTAGTCAAACTGGATGGCAAAGAGGCTGACAATAACTACTTCTACTTTGCTTCATTGGGGATAGATTCTCCAAAAAAATTGACCTATCTGACCAAAATATACAATCGCTGAAATCACCACCCACCACTTTTTTTAAATGACAACTGATGACAACTCAAACCTTGGGACTGGACAAACACCTTTATGACTACTTGCTGTCAGTTTCTCTGCGAGAGCCGGAAATCTTAACCCAACTCCGGCAGGAAACAGCGCAGCATCAAATGGGCAAGATGCAGATTGCTCCTGAACAGGGGCAGTTTATGGCGTTGCTGGTAAAGTTGATGGGAGCTTCTAAAACTCTTGATATAGGAGTGTTTACAGGCTATAGTTCTCTTGTAATTGCATTGGCGTTGCCACCAAATGGTAAAGTTGTCGCCTGTGATCTGAGTGAAGAGTATACGGCTCAAGCCCGTCGGTGGTGGCAGCAAGCAGGTGTAGCAGATAAAATTGACCTGCACATTGCCCCAGCACTGGAAACTCTGGATCGGTTGCTAGCAGTAGGAAATGCCAACACTTTTGATTTTGCCTTCATCGATGCAGACAAAAGAAACTACGACGGCTACTACGAGCGATCGCTACAACTTATACGTCCGGGTGGGCTGATTGCCATTGATAATGTACTCTGGAGTGGTTTCGTCGCAGATTACCAAGTGCAGGATAACAGAACCAATAGAATGCGAGCCTTTAATCAGAAGCTGCATCAAGACCTGCGCGTCACCCTCAGCTTGATCCCCATAGCAGATGGGTTAACATTAGCAATGAAAAATTAAAAATCGCAGACAACCCCAATTTTTAATTTTTAATTTTTAATTTGTACTCCTCCGTGAGTCTGTCAAAACAGTAGGGGCAAGAAATGCCTTCTTGGTATTTAGGGTTCGTCTTATCAGCTTCAGAAATGGGACGCCCACAACTACGGCACATATCATGAGTACCTGGTTCTAAGCCATGACTGACAGCAATGCGTTGATCAAAAACAAAACACTCCCCCTCCCACAAACTCTCGGAATCTGGGACTTCCTCCAAATATTTGAGAATCCCGCCTTTGAGGTGATAAACCTCTTGAAACCCTTGGGATAACATGAACGATGAAGCTTTTTCACAGCGAATACCACCAGTACAAAACAGAGCAACCTTTCTGTGTTTAGTGGGGTCGAGGTGGTGGCGAACATATTCAGGAAATTGGCGGAATGAATTAGTTTGAGGATTTTGCGCTCTTTTGAAGGTTCCGATATTCACCTCATAATCGTTGCGGGTGTCAATGACGGTGACTTGTGGATCGCTAATTAGAGCATTCCAGTCTTGGGGACTCACATAAGTACCAACATGTTCATTGGGGTCAATTTCTGGCAATCCGATAGTAACAATTTCTTTTTTCAAGCGCACCTTCATGCGGTCAAACGGCTGTCCGTCAGCATAAGACTCTTTATGTTCTAGGTCTACCAGACGGGAGTCGGAGCGCAGAAAGGATAAAACTGAGTCAACGCTGTTACGTAAACCCGCAATTGTACCGTTAATGCCCTCCGCTGCCAGCAGAATCGTCCCCTTAACGCCTTGCGTTTCGCAATGAGACAGCAGAGGGTGTTGTTTCTCAGCAAAGTCTGGCAACCTAACGAATTTATAAAATGCTGCAACAACTTGGGTCATTTTTTTTCTTTATCCCCGTTGACAATAGAAAATTATAAGCTACAATAACAAAGTTAGCCTCAAATCAAGGGGGTTTAGCTCAGTTGGTAGAGCGCCTGCTTTGCAAGCAGGATGTCAGCGGTTCGAGTCCGCTAACCTCCATTTAAAATCGTTATGTTTAAGTTCTCGTTCTTAACCTGAGCTTGGAGAAGGTCGTTTACCAATTCGGTCTATGTTGGTAATGTTATGCTTTCGATGAGTAATATTGAGGAACACAGACTATCCCTACACCAGAACAAAAGACGCAATACTTTATCTTGTGTTACTGGCTAACAAAAATGTATTTGCCCGTAAACCTTGTTCGGTTAGATGAGCGGACAGGCAACGTGTTCCTCTTAGCGGGTGAGGAAAATGTCATAGAGATATACCCGAATGGTAAATGGAGGTATGTGGGATGAACAAGCTTAACTTTCAGGCAATGAGTTGGAAAGAGCTACATGCCTATGTTCTGGCGCATCGCGATGATCGCGATGCGTTCTATGCCTATGTGGACAAGTTACACACAGAGGCAAACTGGATTGAAATGCCACCGCTAAATTCACTTGATGATCTGAAAAACTATCCTGAGTTCCTTGAGAGTCTTGGTAACACTTCAGAGTGACAGGATCATACTGTTTAACACTATGCTGCACTTGGTGGAAGGGCGATGGCTGCGCTACGTTTGGGTGTTATCAGCAGCTGATCAGCTATTTCGTTATGCTGGGTAATTGAGTCGAGTGCATGGAAATTTTCATTTGCTGAACGCAGAAGCCTGGTAATTTCTGCCAAACCGGGCTTCTGTTGGCTGTGAAGTCGGCTTTAGATTTCCTACCGTTGAATGCTTGATCGCTCCCAGGAATGGTGAAACTTCATTTAAATGGGTAGTACTGGACTCGAACCAGTGACATCCTGCTTGTAAGGCAGGCGCTCTACCAACTGAGCTAACCACCCGTTTGTTGCATACAAGAACTAATGTTAGCACAGGTCCTCAGAACGCGCTAGTATTTTGGAGAAAAATTTTGCTGATAGACTAATCCAAAATCCAAAATCGCTATTATGCCCTCTGGTCAGACGCACGATCGCATTACTTTATGGGCTTTGCCGTTCGTAGCTGGTGTCACTTTCCTTCAGACTTGGAGTGGCAATCTAACTTTATTGGTTGCAGGCGGGTTTATGTTCGGGGGGTTGATGTTTGGTCCCGACTTGGATATTTACTCCCGCCACTACCAACGCTGGGGTTTCTTACGTTTCATTTGGTTACCTTATCAAAAAAGTCTACGCCATCGTTCTTTCTTATCCCACGGACCAATTATTGGTACGATGCTGCGAGTGCTTTATCTGGGCAGCGTAGTAGGCATCTTGGCAATTTTTGCTGTAGTCATTGCCGAAAAGCTGTGCAATGTGACCTTGTGGCAGATGCTGGGTGAAAATCTTGTGCGATCGCTAACTCATTACAGTGCAGAATTTCTCTCCCTATTGCTGGGACTAGAACTTGGTGCGATGAGTCATTCTCTCAGCGATTGGGGTGGTTCTGCTTACAAGCGTTTCCAAAAGCAGGGAGTTCGTGGTTTGCTGCCACGTGCGAAAATGAAGAACCGTAAAGCGACGAATGGCGGTAGTCGTCCGTCTAGACCAAAAACCAGCAAAAGTCGCCCAACTAGGAAGTAGGGGGGAATAAGGGAGATAAGGGAGTGGTTAGTAGTTATTGGTTATT
>CAZZXJ010000457.1:0-5712 GCA_964657905.1 uncultured Stigonema sp. | reverse complement strand
TTACGAATTATGAATTATTCGGTCAGGATAGTATATTCTTTTTTACATTTAAGAAAGAGCCACAAATTCAATTGAACTAAACAAAATTTGCCGCCACAATCACCGCTACTGGAATCAAGATATTATCAACTTCTTTCAGGCTACATCCTTCGACAAGCGTTGCGACAAACGCCAGCAGCAAAATTCTGCTGATATTCACGAAGCTTGGTAAGACAAGCCAGACAAAAAAGAGGCTGGCAGCAAAAGCGAAAATAAACATCGAAAAGCTTCCTTCCAAGGTTTTGTCGCTGAAGATTTTGTACTTCAATCTGCCGTATCGACCGACTATTGGCGCAACGCCATCGCCCCAGCCGAGGGTTGCCATGGCTACAATTCCTGGGAAACTTTTGTAAAATAGTGTGCCGCAAATAGTTGCTACAATCACGAAATAAAGCGGACCTTTGAGGAGTTCGCGCCTATCGCCTGTGCGGGTCATAGTTTTAACTGCTTCGTCCTCTGGGTTGGCAAAAAGCCCTTTCTGTACAAGGAGGGCTATCCACACCACAAAGATTGTCACATTCAAGTACTTCGACCAGTCTAAATCGCTGTAAAGTGGCAAAAACCCGATGAGCGATCCTGCACCAATGTGCGTAATTTTGCGGCTAATATCCTGCGCTAGCCCAAACTTTGTAACGCAAAAATTCAGCAACGCCACAAGACCAAAAACGTAAACAAATGTCAACGCTGTTGCAACTAGATTTCCCACAAAGGGGCTGAAGCCCAAGAAGGCAAAAAATAACATATACCAATTCTCAATTGAATGCATCACACTTATGATTTTATTGTGAGGCAGGCATCTTGCCTGCCCCAAAAAATGTATTTAAATGTCTTCTCCCTTACGGAAGAACTGCTGCAAAATCTCGCCTGGTTTACGGTCCCAAGTATCAATATGCTCGTATATCAGACCGTCTTTATTGAGTTTGTATGTGGAGTAGCCATTGAAAAATACTCTAGCTTTCCAAGGAACACGCAAAATGCCACGCACTGTCCACTTGGCTAAAATCGTGTCCTCATCTGACTGCTCTACGCTATGTAAATCAAAGTAAATTTTTGTAAAAAATAGCTGAGCGTGAAATCGCAAAGTCCAAAAAATAATCCGGTAGTTCAGTTTTCCTTTGAACTTGTTAACCGGATCTTGAAAGTAGATATCCTGTGTATAAATATCGTAGGAAATGTCTTTTTTAAAAAGTGTTGGTAAATCCTGTTTGAGAGTTTCAATTACCCGTTTGATCTGCGATTGATATTCCACGCGATCGCCCCCTAAAAAATATTTTTCAAAAATCCCAGTCCCTGCTGCAAAATTGAAGATGAACTTTTGTTGCTCACACTGCCCCGATTAATATCTGACAAAGAAGGGAATGCCGCCGACTGGGCATAAGGACCGAGTCGCAACAATTGAGCTAAGGCGTTATTATCTTCTCGCAAACCTTCATAGAAGAAGAAAACTTCCCCCGCAATGCCACAAGTGCGGTTGTACTCAATTACCTGCAACAGGTACTCTGGAGTCATCCGATAAGAACCAGCCTTCATCAGAATTCCCGGTGCTAACTTCGGCAGCGTCACATGTGTGAACTGGTGGTTTATCAGTTGATCAACCATACCTTTGTAGCTTTTGAAGTCGCGGCGATAAATGAGCGGGTGAATGATATCCACCAGTCCCTGTTCAAGCCAAGCGGGTGAGTCTTGCAGATATTCTTTGAATGCCCAATCATAAATATTCGGAGCCATTGACACCAGCAGGTTGGGATTAACAGCTTTGACTTCCCCATAAAGACGCGCTAAGAAGTCAGTGAGAATATCAGCACGCCACTGCAACCATTGTCTATCCTTGGGGTTCTTTGGTGGATTTTTACCAAATGAAGAGCGGTAACGTTCCACAGTTCCTAAGTCATAACCACCTTCGGAGGGTAATGCAGGTAGGCGGTCATCACCTTGAATGCCATCAATATCGTAATTTTTTACAACTTCCAATATTAGGTTTAACAGGAAACCTTGGACTTGGGGGTCAAGGGCGTTTAGCCACTCAAAGCCGTTTTTCTTCAGCAAATTACCTTGACCGTCACGGGCAGCCCATTCAGGTTTTTTCGCAAGTAGTGGTCCACCATTTAAATTGTAGGAGCTGGCGAATCCATATTCAAACCAGGGAATGACCTTTAGCCCTACACGCCGCGCCTCGGCAACCACCTCGGCCAAAGGATCACGCCCAACGTAGAGCGGGTCAATATTGAAACCAAATGACTGCCACATTATTTCACTAGGATATAACGTCGCTGCCTTGTTCCAAACCACAGGAAACACAACATTAAATCCTGTCTCAGCAAGAAAGTTCATTGCCTCCGCAATGCGTTGCTGGGAATGGAGAACTTTACTGTCTGTGGTGGTAAGCCAAACGCCGCGTATTTCTACTGTTGTCATTTGCTTAGCGCTCAGCGTCTGTAACACTTCTATTGTTAGATTTTTAGCAAAATCTACCAATAATTTATATCTACCAAAAGGAGAATTGTGTAATTACGAATTATTAAGCGAAATTGAAGAAGTAGTCAGAAGTCAGGAGCCAGGAGTCAGAATGGTTTCTGTGCGACATACCTGATACCATTTCACTTTAATGGTAATAGAAAGACAATGGTAGGGGCACGGCACTGCCGTGCCCCTACAACAAATCTATACTGTATCATCAGTATTTTAGTGAATTGGTATGATGGGCGGAATCAGGAAAATCAATCATTATCACATGATCAATATTTAAATCCCATACTCTTGTAAATGGGGTTCTCCTGACTCCTGACTTCTGTCTTCTGACTCCTTTCATATAACTTTAGGAGTATTTATTATGTCTGTATTAGAAGGTTCGTGGCAGCATGGGGACATCACTACCAATGGTGTTCAACTGCATTACGTTACTCAAGGGGAAGGTCCCTTGATGCTCATGTTGCATGGATTTCCTGAGTTTTGGTATTCTTGGCGGCATCAAATACCAGAATTTGCGTCATATTTTAAAGTCGTCGCCCTTGACTTACGTGGTTATAACGATAGCGATAAGCCACAAAACCAATCAGCTTATGTAATGGATGAATTTGTTAGAGATGTTGAGGGAGTGATTAAAGGATTAGGATACGATAAGTGTGTTTTGGTTGGACATGATTGGGGCGGTGCTATTGCTTGGAATTTTGCTTACACTTACCCGGAAAGGGTAGAGCGGTTGATTATACTCAACCTGCCTCATCCTGCGAAATTTTCCCAAGGTTTACGTACTCCCCAACAATTGCTACGTAGCGCGTACGTCTTCTTATTTCAACTACCTTGGCTACCAGAATTACTCCTGCAATCGTCAGACTATCAACCAATTGAAACTGCTTTTAAAGGTATGGCGGTTGATAAAAGTGCTTTCACTCCAGCAGATATAGAAGCTTATAAAAATGCAGCAGCCAAACGTGGTGCATTGACAGCAATGTTGAATTATTACCGCAACTTTTTTCAGCAAGGAATGCTAAATGAAAGTTGGAGTGTTCTGGAAATGCCAACATTAATGATTTGGGGAGAAAATGATACGGCGTTGGGCAAGGAATTAACCTATGGTACAGAAGCCTATGTGAGAAACTTGCAAATCAAATACATTCCCAACTGCAGTCACTGGGTACAGCAAGAACAGCCTGTGTTAGTAAATCATTACATGCGAGAATTTCTGGGGCTTTTGTCTTGACGCCCAATTTCACGAGTGGCGTTAACAGCATTTCACAAATTACAATCAGTTGATCCAGATCACAAACTACATATGTAGTCCATCAATGCCCCAAGAAGAATTTAGTGACATAATATAAGAGTGAGGGAATGAACGGACGCAACTTGAAGACAAAAGGGGAAAATTTATGATCCGCAAACTTTTAGCTACTCTAACCTTAGTTACTCCCCTATTATTCACTACTTTAGTGAGAGCGGAAAATCCGCAGCACGTAAAAAAGCTGCTCTCAACCGGGGAATGTATAGGGTGCAACCTAACAGGCGCCAATCTCAAAGGTGCCCATTTACTAGGTGCTGATTTGAGAAAAGCAAATCTGCAAGGAGCAAACCTAACAGGTGCGAACCTCGAAGGTGCAGATTTAACTGGTGCTAATTTAGCTGGCGCTAACTTAACCTCAGTTCTTGCAACAAATGTTAATTTTAAGCAGGCAAATCTCAACAGAACCAATTTTACTCGCGCCACCATTAACGATTCTAATGTGTATGGGGCATCAATGAATAACCTCAATATCAGTAATGCCCAAATATACAACACAGGAATCGGTATAGGTGGGGAAGATGGAGCAAAGGTTCCGGATTGGAAATAGGCTCAACAAAACTCTTCGGAGAAAATTAAATCAACCAATCTGGGTGGGTGTTAGATAGGAGAACCAGGCAATCATCGACCAACCTTGACCCTACTCCCATTTCTTGAGTTATATCTTGAGAAATGGGAGTTTTTAATTAATACACTGTACTCTTCAGGGTTGCTGATTGCTGTTTATCCCAATACGTGCTGATCGCTACCCTCCTACTAACTTTCTACCTTGTAGTTGATGAAGTAGTGGCTCAAGGGCAACTATGGTTATATACAGATCAAGGCCTTTTGAACCCCGATCTGAGTTATGCTAATGCACGTGTGCATGTTTTAGTCAACAGCTTTTTGGTTGTAACTATCCGGATTAAAGTAACTCAACTGTGAAAATTAAGGAAGCGGAAATGCCAGAATCGGAATACATAGAAACCAAATCTCCAGAAGCAACAATGCCAGAAATAAACAACCAAACAGGAACTATAACCAAAATTCAGCCTGCTACCCAATCTCAAGAGGAATGGGTAAAATACGGCGAACAAGTTTCTAGCTTTTTAGCAACACTACCCGATTACCTGGGAAGCTTCTTTAATACATACAAACAACCCCTAATTACCATTGGTTTAATACTGACAGCGATTGTTACGGTTAAGGTAGTCCTAGCAGTATTGGATGCTTTGAATGATATTCCCTTGGTATCACCGACCTTTGAGTTGATTGGTATTGGTTATTCCGTGTGGTTTATTTACCGCTATTTGCTCAAAGCCTCGACTCGTCAAGAGTTAACTGATGAAATTACAGCACTCAAGACACAAGTTGTCGGTAACCAATTACCAGAAGCTTAAGAGATCAGCTGATATGTATTGAGGCTAGCACTCTTTCATAGCTAGGGGAGCCAAGAATTAGAATACAGGAAGATCCTCCTGACTCCCGTACAGACGTTCCGCCGGAACGTCTCTTCCTGACTCCTGTTCCAACTTTCCCATTTGCACTAAAGCTTGATGAACCATCGCCCCTACCTCAGAACGGGTAGCTTCTTTGTTAGGAGCTAAAATTTTTGTGTTTGGATAGTTGACCACAAGACCATTTGCTGTAGCAGCCGCTACCTTGTCAGTAGCGTAGTCAGGAATATCCTTAGTATCTTTGTAAATACTTAAAACTTGATTTGGGGAAGAGGGGGCTTTCAGTTTAAACCCACTAACAAGGGCAACTAAAACTTGCGATCGCGAAATCTTTTGCTCTGGTTTGAAGGTTTTGCCAGGGTAGCCTTTTAAAAAGCCTGTGCGGATGCTTTGGTCAATCGCTGGAATTAAATTTTTAATACCACGCGAACCAAGGAGCAATGCCCCAAATGCTTTGAAAAA
>CAZZXJ010000456.1:0-5716 GCA_964657905.1 uncultured Stigonema sp. | reverse complement strand
AAAAGCGAAGCATCTTTACTACAGAGCTAATGCATTTATGCATAGGGTAATAATTACGAATTACGTTAGCGAAGTACGAGCGTCATTATCAATTACGAATTATTTTGACCAACTTGATATGGGTTTTGCCACAGAAGACAATGAAGGCTCCAAACAAGAGAAAAATTCCCTTAAATGGCACATCTTCCCTTTTGCGTTGTCAATATAAAGCATAATCTTTTGCTTTAGCAGATAACAAACTCGTGGGATTCATTTGATACATAGGCATTACACAGGTTTTTATTGAGTCTTCTCTCATTGAATATGACTAAGGCGATGCCCCCTTGGGGCATCGCCTGCTTCTCTCTATTCTGTTACTCATAATCTGAGTCCTGCTTCCCTTAATGCTTGTTCCATTAAATTTGATAAATTTAGCCTTTCAGCCCAGTCTCGCAAGTAGTTAAAATCAAGCTGCTCAGCCTGCACCTTCATCACACCCAAAACATCACGCCATTGTCTATCTGAAACTTGATTACCCAGCCGGTACCAGATAAGCTTTTGAAGAATGATATCCTCAGCTGATGCCACCCAAGCTGAACGTTCAGGATTTTGAGTAATTACCAATTGCTGACGCCGCTGCATTTCCAACTGTGATAAAGGCTGTTCAGAAAGGATAAAAATATCAACTTTCTGCATTGTGTCGAGATGGATAACATTAAAAGATGACTTGCGGTTAATTGCTTCTGTTATCATCATCTCGTCAATATAAAATTCCCCTGTCATCAATGCTATTAAAGGGTGCACGTGGGAAATTTGTAAATCCGCCACTATATCAACATCCAAAGTAGCACGTGGTTCGCCCAAGATAGAACTTGCCACAGAACCACCAATCAGGTAGTTTACAGCCAGCGCATCAAAAATTTCTGCCACTTTCAACGCCAACCTAATCGATTCTGCATCCACTATTTTCCCCAGACTATTCTTGTAAAGTCGATTTGCTATCTCTTCACCCAGCCATCTGACTGCCAATTGAAATCGAATTTCATCGGGATTTGCATGAGGGTATTGATTGCGAATCCCAATAATTGCCCACTGCTGTATTCCCTTAGTTGCTTCATTGGTGAGGTGTGCTTTTTTCCATGCTGGCATTTGGCGAAAAGCCTGCATGATAAATTTATCAATTTTTGGGTTAGTGTCGAATGATTGGGGTTGATAGCCTAACATTTATTTGGGATTTCAAATTCGTAGGTTTTTTACAGGTACGCTAATACAGTATTGACTGCCTTTCCGGATACAAACTTCCGTTATACCTTGATACGGTTCAGTTAGAAGCGTCACTCCCCGAAGATCTCCCCAACCCCCCTTAAGAAGGGGGGTTAGGGGGGATCAAGCCTTAAGTGAACCGTATTGCGTTATACCTCGATTTCACAAGGCGAGGATGATTTACTTACCTGCGTTCGTTCTGCGATCGCTACCATTGCTTTGCCAGAGTCAGACTCCTATGCCAGTATGGTAGCATAGTACAGGCATTCCCTTGAACGTTATATGACGTTCAAGGTTATTTCCGCTTCGTTACGACCTTGTGTTACAAGTCAGAGCGTTGTAACGAAGAAAATAATAAACTTAAAGAGTGAGATTACTGCACTCTGTTCATATGAAGTCATGGCTTATAGCGATTTCAGTATTCGTAAGGCAAAAGAAGACTTTAACCTAACTTTGGTCGAAGGAGGTAGTTTTTTCCCAAGGATTGAACCTATTGTACCTAGTCCCTATCTAGCAGAGTTTTTGCAGGAGAGTATACCTCTAGCCATTGCAATGGGTTCTGAAAAAGCACGTTCGGAACTAATCATTAGTCCAATTTTGTTTGAGGTGCGAAAAATTCTCGATCGCAAAATTAGCTTTTTTTCGGGTGAGGAGTTTACAGTTGATGCTAGTGTGGGGTTGAATGGTGTTTGTGATTTTTTGATTAGTAGATCGCCTGAGCAATTAATTATCGAAGCCCCAGCAGTCGTGATTGTAGAAGCTAAAAAAGAAAATCTCAAGGGTGGCTTGGGGCAGTGTATGGCAGAAATGATTGCAGCACAAAGATTTAATGAAGCGAAGCTGCAACCCACCCGGGTGGTTTACGGTAGTGTCACCAGCGGTAATCTGTGGACATTTCTTAAGCTAGAAAAGCAAACGGTAACAATTGATTTAACAGATTATTTAGTTCCTCCAGTCGAGAGGCTTTTGGGAATCCTGGTTTGGATGATTCAAAACAGTTCGCAATAGTACGCTATTTAAGCTTAAATCCTTTTAAAAGCAAGCTTTCTAGACTCTCGCCTCCGACACTGCGCGAAGCATAATGCCTCAGTAGTCCCAACCGTAAGTCGAGTAAAGCAGTAATTCTCCCCTCCACCCAAGTTGCTATTTACGCTCGAGTGCGATCGCTCTCGACCACTTAAGCAATAAAATCCCCTCCAGTCAGTAAATTCGGAGGGGCATATGTTAAATAACCGTTGTAATTTCTAATCTTAGACTACTGGATCCCTACAGCTTGAGCAGTAGCGCTCAGCATCGAGACAGCTTCAGCAGTAGCGCTCAGCATGGCAGGATCAATTGAAATGCCTAACCCCTCAGCTACACGACGACCATAGGAAACATCTGCCCGGAAGAAGTGACAAAGTTGACGCATCTGGATGTCCTGCCTTGCCTGACTGAGACTACCAACGATGTTTTGAACAAGACGTTCCTGCTGATCAGGAGTCAGTAACCGATAGAGATTACCTGCCTGGGTGTAATCGTCGTTTCCTTCACGATGATCGTAACGATCAACGGCGACATCACCCAGATGGATAGGTGGCTCCGCATAAGCTGGATTCTGTTTGGGCGTACCCTCAGCACTATTCGGTTCATAGTTAGGAGCGCTACCGCCGTTGTTTCCCAACGCCATGAAGCCATCTCGCTGGTGATGCATCACTGGGCATTTAGGCTGGTTGACTGGCAGTTGCTGATAGTTGCCACCTAGGCGATACCGTTGAGCATCCGGGTAAGACATGAGGCGAGCTTGAAGAACTTTGTCTGGAGAGAAACTAACGCCTGGAACCACAGCACTGGGGCTAAAAGCGGATTGCTCAACTTCAGCGAAATAATTCTCAGGGTTACGATTAAGCTCCAGAATTCCCACTTCGATTAAGGGGTAGTCTCCTTGCTTCCAAACTTTCGTCAAGTCAAAGGGATTGTCTGGATGTTTTGAAGCTTGCTCATCTGTCATCACCTGAATACACACGCGCCATTTGGGATAGTCTCCATGGGCGATCACTTCAAACAAATCGTGAGTCGCATGGTCGGGATCTTCTCCCTTCAGCTTGCTCGATTCCTCCGAGGTCAAGGTTTGATGACCTTGCAAAGTCTTAAAGTGAAATTTGCACCAAACGCGATCGCCCTGAGCATTAATCAAACTGAAGGTATGGCTACCGAAGCCGTCCATGTGTCGATAGGTTTTCGGAATTCCCCGATCTGAAAAGAGGATCGTCACTTGGTGGAGCGATTCTGGACTGAGTGACCAGAAATCCCATTTTGCATTATGGTCTTTGCAATTGGTTTGAGGATTGCGCTTTTGGGTATGGATGAAATCAGGAAACTTGAGCGGGTCGCGGATGAAGAAAATAGGGGTATTGTTGCCTACGATATCCCAGTTGCCCTCCTCAGTATAAAACTTGACGGCAAAGCCTCTTGGGTCACGTTCGGCATCTGCTGAACCCTTTTCTCCTCCGACTGTAGAAAAGCGAAGGAGAACTTCCGTTTTCTTCCCAATCTCAGAAAAAAGTTTGGCTTTAGTATAGCTTTTGATGTCATGAGTCACTGTAAAAGTACCGTAAGCAGCAGCACCTTTGGCATGAACAACGCGCTCAGGGATACGTTCCCGATTGAAATGAGCCAGCTTTTCCAGCAAGTGAAAATCCTGTATTAATACAGGTCCACGCGGTCCTGCCGTAAGTGAGTTCTGGTTATCGGCAACGGGGATACCGTCAGCAGTTGTCAATTTTTGGGGTTCGGTCATGGGTAAAGAAGTTCTCCATTAAGTGAAGGAAGATTACCCGGCATGACATTTTGGTCACTAGAGAAACGGGCGCTCGTTGATAGAGCGAAATAAGTCGTAGTCAAACCGAGTTCATATATAAATCATACTCGGCATGACTACGATTTGCCACAAAATTGTTTTGGATCTTTGGGAACATCGATCGCAATACTACTCGGTTAAGGTTTTTTTGATGGCAATTCTGGTTGTAGAGACGCGATTAATCGCGTCTCTACAGGGTTTCGCGTTCAGGGTAATTATTTTAACCGAGCAGTATTGACACCGATCGGGGTGAAAGTTACGTTTTGGGTCAATCTGCTCTCAAACTCACAAAAATACTTATTTGTCAACCCCTATAATGAAAAAAATCTCGTAAAATCTGGGTTAGGGTGAAATTAGAATCATTTGTATTCGTCATAAAATTAAACTGAAGGTTATTTCCGCGTCGTTACGACCTTGCGTTACAAGTCAAAGCGTTGTAACGAGGAAAATAATAAACTTAAAGACTGAGATTACTGCACTCTATTTAGGTGTTTGTAATTCATTTAGGATTGCTATATATATCTTTATATCTGAAAAAATCTGAATGACTTCCCCGTTTTCTGCTGCGCTAAAAGCAGATGCTAACCCTTACCAACGTCACCCGTTACTTTGCAGTGCTGCGACGATAATTCTCATTAACGGTTCTAAATCAGTTGGTACACGGTAAAGGGTCAATTCTTGTATGATTAATTTGCGCTGACGATGCAGGACACCAAACTGCCAGATTGTACCAGTTGAAACTGCTCCGAATAGCTTCGGTTGTTGTTCCACCGATATTGACTTTTCCCACTGATCTAGGGCAATAAGTTCAACTGCCATCTGGGTAAAGCCATTAGTCAAATCCTCATGTTTTGCCTCAACCACCAAGAGATTGGTCTTTGTCCTCAGTAAATAATCTAACTCGCCTTGCAGTTGATTGCCCACTTTGAGGACATACTCAATCCGCAATTGCGCTCGTGTATAGTAAATTAAATCGGACATCAGCGGTGCAATCAACATCTCGCGACGGGATTGCTCATTGGTGAGATCGATATACGGCAATATTTCTTCCATGCGTGAGCGCCGTTCTTGTAATCGCTCTAACTCACCCTGATATTGTGGTAAATCGAGGAGGGTACGTTCTAGTGAATAGCCATATTCTGCCAACAGTTCATCAGTTGGAGCTTTCAGTTTGGCAATTTCACTGAAAGTGTAAGGACGATTAGGGTCCAGTAGGGGCATAGGATTGACACAGACCAGTGTTGTCAGTTGTCTTTATTATCCGCAATTAAAGCAACAAATCACAAAAATTGAATCAGAGAACAGCTCACTCAAACAAAAACTCGGCAAAACTACAGATGAAGATGAAATAGAGTCAAAGAAGATCGAAGTCAGTCTTAATGGAAATGGTTATATTATACATTCGCTAGAGGCAGAACGTATTATTTGGGACAAGTTGTATCAAGCACAAACAAGATTACTGGAAAGGTTAGATATTAATGGAAAACGTAACCAACCGTTGATCTATAGTTCATTCGCTTTCGCTTCTGTGAAATCTACAGTTTTGGGAGTTGTATAGAGACTGTTTCCGGGAGGGGTTGGTCAGGGGCTTGTACCCTTAATGAATTAATTATTAATTAATTTAGGAATTTTTAA
>CAZZXJ010000455.1:0-5718 GCA_964657905.1 uncultured Stigonema sp. | reverse complement strand
ATTGGCTTGATTAACATTCATGGCTTCGCCCTTTAGCATCCTCACGATCGCCACCTTTTGGTACACTATCTAGAATCACCCTTAATAAATTCACGAATATCTTCAGCTACTAGTTCGGCGCAAGACTCTGGTAGGTCACTTCCCGCGTGGGCAATCATTTTTAATAACGCCCTAGGATTCTGTTGAGCATACGCCTGACTCAAGGCTAAAGCATCTGGTGTGTCTTTTCCGCCTTGCAAAATTAAAACCGGGACTTTTACCAAGTCCAATCGGTCGTGCAGTAATTCTGCTTCAATTTCTGGATGCTGACGTTGAAATAGTAGCTGGCAGCCTGTAGGATATTGCAGCATTACCTGCCGAAATTGCCAAGCCCGTTCAATTTTTGCATCTAAACCCAAAATTTTAGTCAATGGGCGAAGCAGTCGCAACAATTTAAACACGAGGGTGGGAAACTTCACTAACTGCTGCATCTTTTGCCAACGCTTTTTTTGTCCTTTTATCTCTACGCCTTCTGGCGCTAGCAGTACCAAACCATAAATTTTTTCTGGATACTTTAAAGCATAGCTCGCAGCAATCCAAGCTCCTAGGGAATGTCCTACAAAATACACCTGAGAGAGCTTCAAAGCCTGCATGAACTCAGCTAGGCACTCCACTTGCAAATCAATTGAATAGTGAATGTTAGGATACTCTGACTCACCAAAGCCAAACAAATCTGGTGCGAAACAATGGAGATGTTGTGAAAGCGACTCCATTACCGATACCCATTGACTGCTATCGTTCCAAGCACCATGTAAGAAAATTACAGGTGTTCCTTCACCAACCTCACGCCAGAATAATAGACCTTGAGAGAGCTTTCTCCGGGAGTTACGTAATACGGCATGCATTTTAATTTAATAGTTATTTCAATCCCTGATAGGTATTAATACACTATAACTCCCATACCATAAGGTAAGACCCTAAAAGGTATGAATAAATTATACACTTGCCCATCACCTCTGTTGTATTTGAACAGAACGAGAACCGCTATAACTCTTAAGAAATTTTAGATTTTAGAATTGAATCTAAAATCCAAAATATCTTTATGCCAGTGTTGTCAAGCCTTTAAAGTAGTCTTGCAACTGCTGATCGTGGTCATGAGACAACTGCCCTGGAGGTAGGGAGTCGATCTGAAAAGCCTGAATTTCCATGACTTCCAAAGTATCATGAATCTTCATTATCCCCTGCACTTGGGCTTCAACCACAATACAAATCGAATGGATTCTGGGATCGCGGTCTGGTGCGGAGTAAACACCAACTAAACGCCGAATATTGACCAACTCCAGTCCGGTTTCCTCCTTCAACTCCCGCCGAACTGCACTAGGAACATCTTCTCCCCAGTCCACTATGCCTCCCGGCAATGCCCAGCGACCATTGTCACTCCGCCGGATCAGCACAATCTGACCATCTGGTAAAATTGGGATGATACTCGTGCCAGTAATAGGGTGACGGAAGATGATGCCCAGCACAGTTTGTCCAAAGCGCCATAAACTACGTGTGGACTGGACAGTCTCAGTAAAAAAAGCAAGAACGTTCAATCTTCAAATGTTTGTCTTAGTACGGCTGAATTAAGCGCCACTCACATATGCATTAATTCTCAATTAATAGTATTAATTTATACAAAAATGCTTGTGGATGGGGTTTGATTCTAACGATTACCGTAGAACATATTAATTCTACCATTGGGAGAAACAAAAATATATTGTATTTATATATACATCAGCAATTGTCCTTGTGAGAATGATTATTATAATGATCCGGAACTATACAAAATTTTCAGGAGGGAGTAGGCGCGAAAATGTACACGCTTGCCTAAAATGCTTGCATGTCGGTGGAAGAATAATATTGCCGGATCTGGAATCATAATCTTGACATCTGAACCTTGAATGTGGTACTCTAGATTGCTACTTAAAATACATTACATAGCTAAATTAAGGTGACAACTCCATACACCTACCTATAGGGTCAGGGGTGGGCTTCTAAAAAGAAGCGCTTGTCATTAGCCTCAGTACTTCGTGAGAGTGTGGGGCTTGTTTGGATTTAGCTAAAATTACATCATTAACATCAGTAGCTGGTGTTAATGATGTAATGCCTAAGGGCAGACTTTTGTTGTTTATTAATGAGGTGAATATGGCCAAGCGCCGCAACCCAAAAAAAGAAAAGGCGCTACGGAACCAGGCATATGCCCGAAAGTTTCGTAAACGAACTACTACAGGACGTATGAACAGAAGGTTCCAACAAAGACCGCCGAAGAGTGAAGAAGAAGAGGGCGCAGCAGCCGTTGATAATGATTAAGTTGCTTGCTCATAAGTTTGCTCTTGAACTCAGGAGCTTAACCTAAACGCCATAAGTTGTTAATAGTTAGTAGTGATTAGAAAAACAACTAACAACCCTTCTCCTGTGGTCGCCGCGCAAGGGAGGGGTGACGCTCGTTCCGACGATCGAGTACTCGCTGGCGCTAATGCCAGTTGCCTCTGTCGGGAAACCCGACACAGAGCGCTGGCTCACTAATAACTAACAACTAACAATTAGCGATTTGCTCCCGGGCGGCAAGGAGTGCTTTGCTTACCTGTGTAAAGCCTGTACCACCGTAGCTGTTACGCGCAGCAACAACTTGCCGAGGCGATATCGCTTCATAAATATCTGCTGTAAACGCTGGATGCAACTGTTTCCACTCCTCCAAACTCAAATCTTTAAGGAGTTTACCTGCGGCAATACTGGTTTTTACCACTTTACCCACCAGGTTGTAGGCTTCCCGAAAGGGGACGCCCCGTGCCGCTAGATAATCTGCTACATCGGTAGCATTGGAAAAGTCTTCGGTCACGGCTTCTGCCAAGCGTTGAGTGCGAAATTCCAAACCTTCCCCGAGCAAAATAGTCATTGCTTCCACACAGGCTTTGACTGTGTTGACACTGTCGAATAAGGCTTCTTTATCTTCTTGTAGGTCTTTGTTGTATGCCAAGGGTAGCCCCTTCATCATCACCAACATTGCTTGGAGATGACCAAATACTCGCCCAGTTTTACCTCGCACCAGTTCTGGAACGTCGGGGTTTTTCTTTTGAGGCATGATGCTGGAACCAGTAGCACAGCTATCGAGGAGGGTAACAAAGCTGAATTCTTGTGATGACCAAAGAATTACCTCTTCTGAAAGACGGCTGAGGTGAACCATGATCAAGCTAGCGGCACAGAGAAATTCGATCACAAAATCGCGATCGCTCACTCCATCGAGGCTGTTGGCATAAACGCTATCAAAATGCAAGAGTTCGGCTGTGTAATGACGGTCAATTGGGAAGGTAGTTCCCGCCAAAGCACCGCACCCCAAGGGTGAGATATTCACCCGACCATAAACATCCCCTAGGCGTTCCCAGTCACGTTGCGTCATGTGGAAGTATGCTAGGAGGTGATGAGCCAAACTTAGGGGTTGGGCTCGTTGCAGGTGGGTATAACCAGGAATCAGAGTTTCAACGTGTTTTTCAGCAATGTCTAGTAAAATCCGTTGAAATTCCCGCAATTGCTTGCGGATTTGTTGAATTTGAGCGCGCAGGTAGAGTCTAGTGTCAGTTCCTACTTGGTCGTTGCGGGAACGTGCGGTGTGCAATTTTTTACCGACATCGCCGACAATTTCCACAAGGCGTCTCTCAACGGCAAAATGTACATCTTCTGCCTCGACGGTTGGCTGAAATTTGCCTTGTCTATATTCCTGGCGAATTTGTTCTAAACCTGCAACTAGTTGCTCTCCCTCTTCTTGGGAAATGATGCCAGTGTGAGCCAGCATTTTGGCGTGAGCTTGAGAGCCAGTGAGGTCGTATTCTATTAATTCAATATCAAAGTTGATACTGGCATTAAAGCGAGCGATCGCGGGATGCAACGCTGATTCAAAACGCTGGCTCCAAGTTTGTTCTTCAGTCATAGACGTCAGGGGAAATGGGGAGTGGGAAAGAGACGTTCCGACGGAACCTCTGTACGGGAGTGGGGAATGAGTTCGTAAAGAATTAAAAATTAAAAATTAGAAATTAAAAAATTTGGCATTTTTAATTTTTAATTTATTGCCCTACTCCCCAATGGATTTAACCGTAGCTTGTGAGATTCCGAATCATATAGCCAATGCACAATCCTATCAACAGTGCCCATACTTGACCTGTCTGGACAAAGTGGTTAAAGATGTTTTGCATCTGACCAAGAACGTTGGGATCAGTAATTTGTTGAGCTATCACTGTCCAATTTACAGGCAAATGACCAATTAACTGAAATATCGAATCGCTAAATAAGTTCATATTTTGTAATAACGCGCAGTCGGGAATAGTCCAAACTTTATGGACTATTGACTCCACAAAGCTAAATGACTTCACTGTCATAACCTCTACTTGAGGGTAATGTCCAGTAGACAAGCCCGGGGCTTTGGGAGTCGGCACTTTTGCGCTTTCTCTCTACACAGGGCGGCTAGGATGCCATAGGTATCAACTTAAGCTATCAACTAAATATAGGCGAGTTCTCGTTTGGGCTGCTGCCTCCTCTAGTCCTAGGAGGCAGAGTCTCCAAGTCATGCATTCCCACGCAGAGCATGGGAACGAGTTGAGTCGGGAACTTAGTCTAGGCAAAGCCCACCAAACTAATAATTTTACAAATCAAATAGTCCGGGTATATTTTTAATTTTCAATTACATCTATCCAAGACCAATGATCATTAATTTCTTTAGCTTCTAAAAGCCGTGCATAAGATTTTAAATTTCCTACACCAAAAAGATAGTTTTCAATGGGTGTAATAGTATTTATTTTATAAAGCAAAGCTGTATAATTAAACTCACCAATGCTGGTAAAAAACACGATCATTTTAGTCTGATCGTTTTTATTCGTAATGATGTTAATTTCTCCACCTCGATCACCCTCTTGAGAAAGATGAGTATACTGAGATGGTAATTGCACCTTATATATTTTATGAAGAACATTACTAAGATTATCTAACCACCTTATCCGTTGTAACTCATTTTGTTTTAATGTACCTGATTTTATCATTTTAACTATTGCTTCCCGCTCTCCTACATGAGAATAAAACTCTTGATAAATAACAAAATTATGCATAAACAGTAAAACTATAATAGTAAATATATTTACAAGTAAAGGCAAGAGTGCTTTGTATTTGTAGCGCTTAAATCCTTTTAAAAAATACTGAAAAGATAAAAATGATAAAATGATAAAAAATGTACCTAAAAATAAAAAATAAATGCCTTTATCACTAAATATGTCATAACTCCCTTTAAGGGAAAGTAGGCTAGATAAGAATGTATAGTCTGCCGAATGAGGTAAAAATGATCCTCTCAGCAAGAGTAACAAAATACTTGTTACCAAAGATAAATTCAAAAGAATAAATTGCTGGTTACGTAAATTTGCTTGAATCATTGTTATTTTCCTAAAATAAACTTAGATTAGCATAACAAGTCAGGCTTTTTCTTATATGAAATAAATTTGCCATAAATATAAAGATTCTACAAAGTCTGTGTATTACCCTCCTATGTACGTTAATGGCTAAAAGTCAACCAAAGGATGATACAAGGGATGAAGTGAAAACCTCACGAATAGAAGGTTGCTTGAAGAATGTTGATTTTTTTCTCTCCATAAATCAAGACCCTTGGTGATCAGCACCAGCCTAGTACCGCTTGGCGGAATTAAAAATTAAAAATTAAAA
>CAZZXJ010000454.1:0-5722 GCA_964657905.1 uncultured Stigonema sp. | reverse complement strand
ATGTCTTGCAGTACTCCGAATCTAGCTGATAAAGGGACTCAAGCATTTTCATGAGGGAAAGAATCTGTTTTTGAAGCTCGGACAGAGGGGTGATGAAAATGGTAGAATCAGGAAGAAAATAGAGATTAAGGTGACAAAAAGTCTGAAGCATTCGCTCAGCAGATGGGCGATTGGTTTTTCGCTTTGGATTGCCATCATAAAGACAAGCCTTAGATTGTTGCGTTTGCTGAAGAGCTAGCCGTACCACAAACTCCATCAAGGTAAATACAAAGCATCGCTATGTTCAACACAAACATCAAGCCAGTAATCCGGTCTTCATTTTGGAAGTAAATAGGTAGGGCTGGCAAAGAACCTCTTTTAAAACGGTGAAACCCACGCTCCAAGAGCCATTCCCAAGCGGTAATACATGACAGCTTGTGGTAGGGTCAGTCGAGTGGTCGAGGGTTGCCAGTAATTGACGGTATTGCAGCAAGTCTGGGCGAAAGTCTTTGGAGTACCCATGACGCAGTAGACTTTCTTGTTTTGATTCTCCCTGTTGATGATTGACACTAAAACTACTTGTATCAGCTCGTGCCACTTCTGTTGGTAATTGGTAGGCACGAATCAGATGTCGTCCTAACTTTACTTCTATTTCAAGCCTTGCCTCTGACTGCTTAGCTATGGCATTTTTGGGTTGATGCATTGGCTCTGTCTCCCATGTAATACAAGGGCTAGCATTGCCCCTAATCACCTGTTCCAAGTAATCAGCTCTACTCATACCTAAGCATTCAGCAGCTATCCCTAAAGCCTTCCAGGTATCATCAGTTATTCTTAAAGAGCGCACTTGACGATGATTATCGTCAAGTGCGCGAACTTTCCTTGAATGTCCCGCTTCAACATTACTCCACTCTGACTCCGTGTATTACACCGTAATTTTAACCCTTGATTCGGAGCTTTCGGATGTAATATGAAGAATTACATCAAGGGCATAATGAGCGATCGCCTCTAATTCCTTCCATGTATTACACGCAAAGACCCAACCTCCCCTCTTTCCGTGTAATACACCGTTAAACTGACAACCCCTTTCCCAAGTATTACACGGTATCACCACCATCAGATCCACAATCACGTTAAAACCTTACACAGTAAGGCATTAATTCCTCTTGCCTTCAAAAATGAGCGAACGTACAGTAATAACCAACCTGATGACTGCGATCAAATTGTAAGTAAGGGCGCGGAAACCGCGCCCCTACGGTTATATTGTGGTTTACCCGACGAAGGTGCCGTAAATCAGGAGTTGGGACATATAGCACGTCTAAATGATTCGCGAAATCCCCCCTAGTTATCGGTTATTAACGTCTCGCAAATACCCCTCTAAGTCTTGTACGCGTTGTTGGGTTACTTTAGCAAGGCAAAAAAGTGTGGTAGGTCCTGCTAGTGTACCTCCCTCAAACTGACCACCCTCGAAAGCACAAGTTGTACCTCTAAACTTAATCCAGGCTAGTTGGGCGTCGGTTAATCTTTTCTGCTGGTTTATACTCAATTTTGGCTTCAAAGCTTGATAAACCTGATTCATTTTTTGATCGGCTGCTTCGTATTTGCCATTAGCGCAAATTCTCATTGCCGCTGTTGTTTGGGGATTGTTACAATCAACACCCTGCGCTATCCGTTGAGAACTCCCCTGCGCTAAGCTGGGTAAAAGAGCAATGCTAAGCAATGGCAGTGAGACAAGGGCGAATTTTAGCCAGTGCGAACCTAAATTCATAAGTAGATTTTTAAGTAAAATCTGTATTTATAACTACAGTAGGAGTTGGCGATTTTCGGTTGCAGGTCAAGAAAAGCGCTGACGAAGGTTTCCTGCTTTTCTACGTCAGTCCCCGTCTTTCTGTTAACGAAGACACGATTAATAAATTCAAGGATAAATCAGGTCATCTGTTTGCTGACGACCTGTACTGCATTTACACCAGTCGGGCTATTATTTTCGGCAATAATGACCAGCCTACGGTGAGATATTATTCTAACTGTAATAATAAGAATTTTGAGCGACCAGGGGTAACTTTTTTTGGCGCGGGAGACGATGAAAAGCGCATCACAACACGGAGAAAACAAATAAGTCGTCTTTCCAGCAATTCACTCTGCTATGATAGACAATCCGGAACAGGAGTTATTAGGAGTCTATGCGATGCTGGTCACGCCCTCATGAAGGAGGGTGTCAACAAATCGGGTGAAAAACATGATTTTCTCATAGTACAAACGTTCAGCTTGAAAGGGCTAATTCCTAGAACTTACGCACTGTACAAAAAGACCGGATTATGAGTGGCGTGCGCGATCATCAGGGAAGCATTGTCTGTATCTGTGGCTCAATTGCACTGTGGCTGCAAAATGTTTCAGCTATCTATAATCCACGTTCCATCTTATTAAGTGAATAAGTTGATTTCGCTTACACCTATATAAGAAATAGAAGGAGCGCTTATGTCCTCTAGGTTAAAAACCTACTAAATTGAGGTAATTTATATCTACTATGGCAAAGACGATACAAGCAAAATTTTAACGCGTAAGTTCTCAGCCCTTGAAAAAGTAGGGGTGAATTTCAGTAAGTCGGCGTAAAAAATTAAAGGTTTGTAGTAAGCGCTTACTACGAGCGAACTTAGGAGGTTTACTTTTCTTTACATAGTTCTGTTGATTCGCGCCAACTTACTTACTACGGATGTTTTATTCGCTCTATCCTGAACAGTTGATCGTCGTGGTATCTAAAACGACTCCCCTAAATGAGGATTCCAATAATGGAACATAAAACAGTGCAGCAACATCCTAGACTTGGTACAGAAGTACTGCAAGATTGCAATGTCATGCAACTTACAGAACAACAAGTACATGAATTTAAGAAATCTCTTTGGGAACACGGTGTTGTTGTCGTCAGACAACAACGGCTGACTGCATCACAGTTGAAGGAATTTGCCAAACAGACTTTTGGTGATGTCAGGCTTGGGCTGAGGCCTAAACCCAATGACCCCGAAATCGATCTAGACTTACAAAGTTCAGGTGTATCGATCTTAGGAAATCCCAAAGGTCATACTCAGGAAATCGTGGGCAAGATTGCTTGGCAATGGCATCATGACAAGGATCACTTACCAGGCACAGAAGGACTGGATATGAATGCTCTGTATGTGGTGATGCTTTATGGAGTGGAAATACCAGAAGAAGGAGCCGATGGACAGCCTCACACGACGCAATTCCTCGACATGATAGAAGCCTACAAGAACCTCGAACCGGAACATCAGCGACAATTAGAAACCACGTCTATGTATCATGCGTCACCATTCCCCCCTCAGCCAGGGGAAGATGTGCCGATGAAATTGCATCCAATCGTATCAACCCATAAAGTAACTGGGGAAAAAGGATTATACCTTGGTGCGGACACAGCAATTCCTGTTGGTATGGAGAAATTACCAGACTCAGCAAAACAGTTTTGGCAAGAATTGTTTCAAACAGTTCTGGAGCGTACACCAGTTTATGCTCATGTTTGGCAGTCGGGCGATATTGTTTTTTGGGACAACTCGCAAGTCATGCACACAGGCACTCCCTATAATCCTAACAAGTATAAGCGCGTCGCCTTACGTGTCGGAGTTGTAGACAACACCCATTAATTACGGGGTAAAAGCACACCTTTTCATGTAACCGTTCACACTCCCCCAACACCCAACGCTCCACCCCTTAGAAAAGAATCAGGGGGCTTTTGATTTTGCGATCGCCAGACGAGCGCGATTTTGGTCAGCCATGCAAAACTTCATCGTATAGTATTCATGGCTGAATTCTTTCAAAATCAACGATACTTACCTGTAACCATGTAGCATCAAAGGATCAACTATTGCGATGCAAACATTAGAAAAACCTAGCAAGCCCTCGGTATCGAAAGTGATTGTGATTGGAGGTGGCATAGGCGGCTTGACTTTAGCCCGTGCTTGTCTTGATGTCGGAATAGAAGTTGAAGTTTATGAAAAGCGGCAGCTTGAAGGCATGTTATCTGGACCAGGAGGCATATTCATTCAGCGCAACGCTATGCGAGTTTACGATCAACTCTTGTCAGGAAAGATTTCCAAATCTTTTTACGAGCAAGGAGGCAAAATTTTTAAGGGCGGGTTCTTTAGTAAAACTGGAGATCCTCTCTACATTAACTCTCCGGAATTTGTTGGGGAAGAAGATTTGGGTGTATGTCTTACTAGACCTGAACTGCAACGAATTTTATATGAGGCCTTACCGAAGGGTACAGTTAAAACTGGTGTTGCTATGATCAGCTTTGAGGACAATGGAGATAGTGTCAGGGTGTGCTTTCAAGACGGTAGTACAGCTACGGGAGACATTTTAGTAGGCGCTGATGGTTTGTATTCAAAGGTACGTGCAAGTCTTAGCAATCAAGAAAGCTTAGAAGAGCCTATTTATAGTGGTATGTGCTGCTGGAGGGGATATTTTGACTGTTCAAACATACCGCTAGATAAACAATACAGTTGGATAGAATGCTGGGGCCGAGGAAATCGCTTTGGATATTTTGATGTTGGAGGAGGACGGTTTTCCTTCTACGCTTTTAACAACAGCAAATTGGGTGGTGATGATTCTACAATTGGTGGCTCAACTAAAGCATTGCAGTTGATATTTTCGGATTATGCTCAACCAGTGCCCAGCATCATTGAGGCTTTAGATAATCAGAGCATTTACCGAGATGATATTTTTGATCGGGAACCGTTGGGTGACCAATGGGGAAAAGGTCGAGTGACATTAATTGGAGATGCAGCTCATCCAGTACAACCAAATCTAGGTCAGGGTGGCTGTATGGCAGTGGAAGATGCTTTTGAACTTGCTAAGTTACTAGCACTTGGTATTAACCATGACCAAGTTCCATCAAGACTGCGTCAGTTTGAAAGCAGCCGCAGCCGACGGGTAACTCGTGTCTTCAACGTATCCCGTCAAGTAGGTAGGCTTGGGCAAACGAACTCCCTTGTTGGATGTCTTGGACGCAACTGGATTTACAAGCTGACTCCCACGTGGTTAGCTGACTTGCAATTTAGATGGTTGTTTGATTACCAACCTTAAAAGTCGGGAATTCCTGATTTGGGTTTTGTGTTTGACCAGCCGCTACATAAAAGCAAGACTTAATGGGACAATCCAAGTCCTGCCCATAGTTTCAATTTGCTGCGGCTTTGCAAGCAGCACACACAGGTGAAAAGCCAGTGTTCATAAGAATTGAGACAAAGGCGGGACACGGCGCGGGCAAACCTACAGCTAAGATTATCGAGGCAGCAGCAGACAAATGGGCTTTCTTGGTGCGTAACCTAGGTGTTGCAGTTAACAATTAGTATTCCGTAGGGTGGGCAATGCCCACCTATCATCGGCTACTCTGGTTGAAACCACTGGTAACAAACAAGCTGAATATCTTCTTCCTGAATAATTTGCGACGGGTTTAATTCTTTGTGTTCTTCTATTTCGTGATATTGGTCTTGGTCAACAAACAACTCGTCTAGCTCAGAAACCAGCGCGTTTAAGTCTTTGTTCTTAACGTATTTTTCCCAAATAATTTTCAGAGCACGCTCGTGGACGCGAAGGTTAACTGTGGTGATAACCTTTAATACCCGCCGCTTCATTTCTTGATATGATGGCTCTTCATGTAAAGGGCTAAACTCAGTCAAAGCGTGATATATTTGCTGTAAAAGCTTGTTCAGCTTAGGCTTTAATTGATTACTAGTTTGTT
>CAZZXJ010000453.1:0-5727 GCA_964657905.1 uncultured Stigonema sp. | reverse complement strand
GTAATTATTACCCCATGCATAAATGCATTCGCAAGTAGTAAAGATGCTTCGCTTTTTTTCTTTTTCATAATTAAAATTTAGTTGCTCTGTCCCTTAATGAATTAATTATTAATTAATTCAGGAATTTTTAATTACGAAATCGTCGTTCGACGTCTCTACATAAGTTGACGGTAGGTAAATTATCTGACAGCAGTTTTCAATTGAATTGACGACATTGTAAGGGCGGGGGAACCCCGCCCCTACCCTAATGAAATTCGCTGTAACTGAACCGTATTGCACTTTAGTGGACTTGATCTGGTGAACGGTAATATCCCTGACGGGATATCAGGCTTTTACAAAACGTTTTAGCCAACGACAAAATTCACCAACTTTCCAGGTACCACAATCACCTTTTTGATCTCCTTGTCTTCCAAATATCGCTGAACAACTTCTGACTCACGGGCGTACTTTTCCAACTCTGCTTTATCAGCTTGCGCCGGAACCTGAAGATCTCCACGTTTTTTGCCATTGATTTGAATCACCAATGTGATTTCATCAGCTTCCAAGGCAGATTCGTCAAACTTAGGCCAAGTTTGGGTGTGGACTGACTCCGTGTTACCTAACAAATGCCACAACTCCTCAGCGATATGAGGTGCGAAGGGTGCAAGCAACACAATCAAAGTCTGAATGCCTTGTGCATAAATTGGTGAATTTTTGCTGCTAGCATCAGTAAGGGCGTTGCTCAACTTCATCAATTCAGAAATAGCAGTGTTAAATTGATATTCACCCTCTACGTCTTCTGTCACTTCTTTGATAGCGGTGTGAATCGCCCGTCGCAATTCTTTCTCAGGTTTGGTCAAATTTTCTGTAGAGACGCGATTGGTTGCTTCTCTACAATCAGTCACCAATCGCCAAACCCGATTTAAAAAGCGGAACTGTCCTTCCACATCAGCTTCATCCCATTCCAGGTCTTTTTCTGGGGGCGCTTTAAACAGGATGAACATGCGGGCAGTGTCTACACCGTACTTGCTAATGACATCTTCAGGCGCTACACCATTGCCTTTAGACTTGGACATGGTGGCGTACAGGCGTTGTAATAGTTCACCTGTCTCTGGGTCACGGGGATCGCCTGGATCTTTGACAAGATAGGAAGGAATCCATTTGTCTTTACCAGATTTGTGGGAATTCATATAAGTTATTCCCTGCACCATGCCTTGAGTTAACAGGCGTTGGAAGGGTTCATCAAAGTCCAACAAACCGCGATCGCGCAGTACCTTTGTAAAGAAGCGCGAATACAACAAATGTAAAATTGCATGTTCAATTCCACCAACGTACTGATCCACCGACATCCAGTCATTTGTTTTGGCTGGATTAAAAATCTGCTGTCCATTTTTGGCATCGGTAAATCGCAAGAAATACCACGAAGAATCAATAAAGGTATCCATGGTGTCGGTTTCCCGCTTTGCCTGTGTACCACAAGTTGGGCAAGCTACATTCACCCAGCTTTCTAACTTAGCCAACGGAGAACCGCCGCGTCCTGTAAATTCCACATCTTCGGGCAACACCACTGGCAAGTCTTTTTCTGGGACTGGTACATTACCACAGTTAGGACAATGAATCACGGGTATAGGTGCGCCCCAGTACCTTTGCCGCGAAATCAACCAATCCCGCAGACGATATTGCACCCGCGCTTTGCCAAAACCTTGTTTTTCGGCATATTCAACGATCGCTTGCTTGCCCTCAGAAGAAGGCATCCCATCAAAGGAACCAGAATTAACTATAATTCCCGGTTCTGTATATGCCTGTTGTAGAGACTGAAGATGCAACGTCTCTACATTTCCGGGGGGTACAATTACCACCTTAATGGGCAAATTTTGTTCTCGGGCAAATTTAAAATCTCGTGCGTCATGTGCTGGCACACCCATCACTGCACCCGTACCGTACTCATACAGTACATAATCAGCAATCCAAATAGGAATTTCTTCCCCAGTAAACGGGTTAATTGCTTTGCCACCAGTGGGCATACCACGCTTGGGCTTATCTTCAGCAGTGCGTTCCAACTCAGTTTGGTTGGATACTTCTTGAATAAACGCTTCTACTGCTGCTTGATGTTCTGGTGTGGTGACCTGCTTTGTCAAGGGATGTTCTGGCGCTAACACTACGTAGGTAACGCCATAAACTGTATCTGGGCGAGTGGTGTACACACCGATTTTTTCTGAACTCCCGACAATGGGAAATTCCAAGTGTGCGCCTGTGGATTTACCAATCCAGTTTGCTTGCATCAATTTGACGCGCTCTGGCCATCCCGTCAACTTGTCAAGGTCTTGCAATAATTCTTCAGCATAGTTGGTAATCTTCAAAAACCACTGTCGCAAGAGTTTACGTTCGACTTTGGCACCGCTACGCCAAGAACATCCTTCACTATCAACTTGCTCGTTTGCAACTACAGTTTGGTCTATCGGGTCCCAGTTTACTGCGGCTTCTTTTTGATAGGCTAACCCTGCTTGCAAAAACTGCAAGAAAATCCACTGCGTCCACTTGTAATAATCTGGTGAACAAGTGGCAATTTCACAATCCCAGTCAATGGATAAGCCGAGGCGCTTTAATTGCTGTCGCATTTGGGTGATATTTTCATAAGTCCACTTCGCTGGTGGAATACCCCGATCAATTGCGGCGTTTTCTGCTGGTAAGCCAAAGGCATCCCAACCCATTGGATGTAGTACCCGATAACCTTGCATCCGTTTGAGGCGAGCAATCACATCGGTAATCGTATAATTACGGACGTGACCCATATGCAGGCTGCCTGATGGATAGGGGAACATGGACAAAGCGTAGAATTTTGGCTTGTTATTATCTGTAGGTGTCTTATCCAAGCCGAGTTCAGTCCATGTTTGTTGCCATTTTTCCTCAATTTTTCCTGGATTGTATCGGGACTCCACCAAAAATACTCCTACTGGATCTGTAATTGTGTCTGCCTACCATATTGTAGATGGTAGGCAGAGGAATTGCTTGGTTACAAGAAACGATGGCTGAATTCAAAGAAAAATGTTCACCTCTGTTGCGGGTCTTTGTCTATGGGACGCTCAAACCAGGTGAAACAAATTATCAAAAATACTGTGCCGATAAAGTGCTGGATGCTACTCCGGCGATCGCACTTGGTGAACTGTTTGCTTTACCCATGGGCTTTCCAGCGATGACGCTAGGGGATAGCCCCGTCCATGGATATTTACTCTCTTTTACTAACCCAGAAATTTTAATGGATCTGGATGAGTTGGAAGATTATCAGCCCACAAGAACTGCCTCAGAAAACCTCTACTATCGACAAATGATTGAGACGTACGACCTAGAAGGGGAAGCGCTTGGTTGTGCTTGGGTCTACTTAATGACAAAATATCTGGTCTGCCAACTAGGAGGCGTTGTCCAAATTGATGGCTGGTGGAGTGGCTTTGGTAGTTAAGAGGAGCCAGCGCCCAATATCCGGGTCTGTGTTCTCAGGGCGACTGGGTTCAGGAGTGAGGAATTATAAATTTCTCTTTACAATTCTTCACTCAGCATTCTGAAATTTCTTTATAATTCTTCACTCATAACTTTTTAGTTGAATACCTGTGGTTGAGGCTGCATCTGATTTACTTTGTTTTCTTTGTTTTCTGGCGAGACTACAGGCGGGACTTCTGCTGTTTTAGGAATTGGAACTACTGGGTTATTTATAGCCACCATCAATGGTGAAGCCCAAACAGGTGCAGGCGGTGACTTTGCCTGTTGTATTGGTTGTGCTGATTGTTTTTGAGCCAGTAATGGTACGTTTGATACACCATTTGGTTTTATGCCAAACATTGCGCCGATGACACAAGCAGCAATGGCTGCACCTCCCGACAGCCAAGCTATTTTAGAACGACGATGCGAACGCGCCAACACTTGCTGGACTGTCTCTACTACTGGCTGTTGTGGCAGGGGCACTGGAAGAGTCCGTAAGCCTTGCCGTAGCTTTAACAGTCGCGTATACAAGCATTGAACTGTTGGGTCATTTGCCAACCATTGTTCAACTTGCCTGCGTTCGGCAGCTGTCACCTCACCATCGAGGTAAGCACTCAATAACTCGAAGCGATCGCGCTTCACCATATCCATAGCACCCGTCGATTCATTGGCATGCATATCCTTCCCATCTGGCAAATCCATATAAAAATGCAAGTGAGAACGGTCGTCAAACAGAGAATCAGTAGTCATTTTAACATTATTACCAATTCCTAAACGGGTAAAAGGAGCGCACAAGCCTGAAAAATTAATCAACTTTTCTCCTGTCGGCAGAAGCTCTCTGCTTTTGTTTAAATATTCTTAATGAATTATGAAAATCCGCCCTTTTCCTACATAACTGATTCTATGCATCTAGATAACTTTGCAACTGAGCCTGTAATCTGGATCTAGCTCTAGCTATTCTCGATTTCACTGTTCCCAAGGAAACACCGGTGATTTCGGCAATTTCTTCGTATGCTAAACCCTCAATTTCTCTAAGAACAATAGTTGTACGGAACACCTCTGGTAAATCCGCAATTGCTTCCCGCAGTTGCTCGTAAAACTCTCTAGTCGTCAGTTCTTCCTCAGGTCCAGGAGTATCCCCAGCAATTTCCCAATCCATCTCGCCATCGTCTACCGAACGGGGAGCATCCAGTGACAAGGGAGTGACAACCCGCTTGCGTTTGCGCAACTCATCGTAAAACAAGTTGGTTGCAATGCGGCTTAACCAGCCCCGGAATTTGGACGGCTCCTGTAATCGGTTAATATTCCGATACACTCGAATCCAAACTTCTTGAGCCAAATCAGCCCTGTCTGGCCAATCTGGAGCTAGATGGTACAAAACTCTATCGATTTGGGATTGATAGCGGCGCAATAGTTCTGCAAACGCAGCACGATCAGGGCGCAGTCCTGTTTGACAGCGCAAAATTAGGTCGTGATTGGAGAGTTTGTCAACTTGCACCGACGCTTCCGGAAGCCTCGTATCAACAGTTGACCAGGATACAGTAATCGATTGACTCATAGATCGTACTGGCTTTATAACATCCCTATCCATTAGACATACTAATCGGTAGGAAGTTTCCTTGGTGAGTGACGGATTTATGACTGGAACACTGAACTCTAGCGATTAAGCTCTATATCTTGCCTACAGGGAGAGTTCCGAGCTTACTTTCCACGTGTTATAGTTGTGCAACCACTGACATTTGACCATCTGCTATTGACAAAGAATAGTACTTATGGTATAGATGCTGGCTCAAATCTCGCATTTGCCGAAAGGTAATATCAACTAAGTAGGTCGGCACAAATAAACGTAATTGGTCATTGGTCATTCGTAAGGGTTTGAGCCACCTGTTAAGAGTCGTAACGCCCGTTATGTTTATTTCCACTCAGCTATCTTAATGTCAAAGGCTTTTTCGTTTAAGGTTTCCAACAATGGGCAATTGAAGAAGAAGTCGTGACGTCAGTCGTCAGAATCAATTAATGGGGGATTCAAACCCGCCACAAGAGTGTTGACCACCAAATTTCCAATTTGGCTCCGTGCTTCAACCCATTTATTCATCCGCCCTTCGGGTGACGCTACGAACGTCGCTAACGCTAACGCTAACGGCAGTCACTCATGGGGGTAACGAACATGACCGCGCTGCCTCACCAGTCGCACAGAATACCCAACTGAATTCTGGCGACTGACTCCTGAATTCTTGCGGATAAATTGATGTTTTGCAAAAAGGCGGTAAAGCT
>CAZZXJ010000452.1:0-5739 GCA_964657905.1 uncultured Stigonema sp. | reverse complement strand
GTATCGAAAACTCCTGACTCCCCAAGTAAGAGGATATTGCAGCGGCCTTGAGAACCGCTATAAATTTCTTTTCAGTTTCTTCTAAATACTTGCCTACTCCTGCCTAGTCGTGTTAGGAATCGCACAGGGATTGAAGTAGCTTAATCAGAGTTACAGGTTAGAACGATGAACGCACTAACTTTACAGTGGCACGATGCAGGCAAAGAAAAAACTCAGAAAATTTATGAACAACAGCCAAGTAAAAATTATGGTACAGTCCGCATCGGTCGCGACCCACTTCGATGCGACATTGTTCTGATCAACCCTACCGTATCGGGTCTGCACGTTGAAATCTATTTTCACTCTTCTGGGCAGCGCTTTGTTATCAGGAATTTGCGTCAGCAAAACCCCCCTCTTGTAGACGGAAGACAACTGCTTGGGGGTGAACTCGCGTTAAGCGAGGGCAGCATTATCTATTTGGGACAACAGGAACTAAAAGTTACTGCCATTTCCATCCTAGCAGCCAGCACCGTTCCAGAAACAATTTTGGTCCCGCCGCAACCACAAGCGGTACCCCAACCAGTAACACCGATCGCACAGCAACACCCCCAACGACAAGTGTTACACCACAACCATCCACTCACACCCCCTGTACAACCGCTAGGGCTTTATGGGTTAGAGTGTCCCAGATGTCATAAAGTTTCCTCTGCTGAGTATCTGCAAGTTGGTTGTCCTTGGTGCGGCACATCTTTGGCTGCCGCAGTCAGTATTTTGGTTAGTGGTTAATTGCTAATGGCTAATTGCTAATTGTTCATTGCCATTAGCAATTAGCAATTAGCAACCAACAACTAACATTATGACTAATATACAAATTCAATTAAGTTGGGACGATCCAGCAACGGGAGAACGGCTTCAACCGAGGTTAAATGTGCCGATCGCCTTTGGGAGAGAATTTGCTCGGATGCCAGTAGAAATTAGGGGACAACGGGTGGCGCGGATGTTGCTCAACAGTAACGAGGTTTCTCGTTACCATACCCTCATTGAATGGGAACAAAATCAGTTGGTGGTCATTGACCAAAACAGCGCTAACGGCACCGTTGTCAATGGTCAACGTCAGACTCGTTGGGTTCTGGCTAACGGCGATACTTTGCAAATTGGACCATACATCATTACTCTAAACTTTGCCGCGAACGCACCTGCACCTAACAAGATCGTCAATTCCACTATTCAATTTAACCCCAACACAGATCTACCAGACCCCAGCTTGCCTCCACCTCGACCTGTAACACCGCTTGGGAGCAATTTTCCGCCACCAGTGTTTCAGGAGGAAAAAGTTTTTGTGCAAGCAGTTCATGCCACGGGTTTACCAGTTGATGAATGTGACTATGCTGCTATTGGGGCTGGACTAGGTAGCTTTATCTGGGTAGATTTATTGAGAATAAGTGGTGTAAAAATTGACAAAATTGTGGCACTGGGATTGGAAAAGGAGCCTTATGCCCGATACAAGCGCCTCTGCCTCAATTCGCAAATTCCCTTACATGAAAGACTACGATCAAATTCTGACTCTTGTCCTGATAATATTTGGGGCTGGCCCAGTTATGCTTGGCGGGAAGCTTGGCATGACTTCACTCAAGGTCAGATCAACACGGCGCTAAAGTATTTGTGGCAAGTATTTGCCGAACCGACATTTGCCGAAACTTATACACCTCGTGCGAGCAATGTTTTTAACTCTATAGATCGGGAGGTAAAGCGCATTGGTTGGGAGCAAATTTATCGCTATGGTCGAGTGCGAGGGATGCGTAAAACTGAGGATGGCAGATATTGTCTAGCTTATTCACGCGGACCTGGAAATCATGCTTTTCTAGTTGCTCGTTATTTGCACTTGTCAACTGGCTATCCAGCAATTCAGTTTCTTCCAGATTTGCAAGCTTACAGAGAAAAATATCAAGACTTTAAGTCTGTGGTGAATGCTTATGAAGCTCACGATCATGTTTATGAGCAGCTAGAGCAGCAGGGTGGTAAGATATTGATTCGGGGACGGGGGATTGTCGCTTCCCGGATTGTGCAGCGAATTTATGAAGCACGAAAGCGGAATCGAAATATTACAGTTTTGCATTTGATGCGATCGCCCAAACCCCAAGGTAATAAATTCCAGAAAACCCAACGCCTAGTTAAAAATCATTACGAATTTCAACCATTCAATTGGCCTAAAGCCTGTTGGGGTGGTGAACTTAGGGAAATGCTGGAACTCGCTCCTCCTGATGAACGCAAACGCTTACTATCAGACTGGGGCGGTACTACCACCGCTGATCGCCATGACTGGCAGCACATCACTGAGCAAGGCTTAAGAGAAGGCTGGTATAAAATTGAGTTCGGTGAGGTGCAACTCGTGGAACGCGATGCCCAAAACCGTCCCATTACCCATATCCAGCAACAAGGCTTTGGGCAAATGACCCTAGACGCTGACTTTATTATTGATGCCACTGGACTTGATGCCAAGGTGGAGGCAAGTCCTCTGTTGGAAGATTTGGTGAAACATTACAACCTACCGTTGAATCACTTAGGGCGGTTGGTGGTGGCAAACAATTTTGAGTTGGTAGAGATGCGTAATGGTAACGGTCAAATATATGCAGCAGGGGCAATTACTCTAGGTGGTCCTTATGCAGCAGTTGATAGCTTCCTCGGTTTGCAATATGCTGCCCTGTGTGCAGTGGATGGTCTTGCTGCTGCCCATGCATCTGGATTACATCGCTTAAATGGCTTGAATTCCTTTGGGCAATGGTTGAAGTGGGTATTAAATCAATCACCTTTGTAAACTACCGTTCAATTAAACCTTACCAAAGAAGAATACATCCGTCAGGAGCCTGGAGTCAGAATGACTCAGTAGCGACTGGTGGATGAATAATGGTCTAGAGCAAGCGAATTTATTCGTGGAGAAATATAATTGCGAAGCAACTTTACCGAAACCCCTGAATTTATTCATGGGGTTATTCTGACGAATGACTTCTGACTCCTTCTCATTCAACCTTGTACAGTGCGTTAAAACCCACATTCCGCACCCTGAACTGTCACAAGAAAGCATACCCACAAAGTATTCGTGAATTAACCGATCGCACGGTACTATAATTGATAGAGTTTTTAACTCCTGCTTGATAAATTTTGATTTATAGTTTCTTATGCCCTACAGCGAATTTACCATCGACAAAGCGAAGCGGGATTTGAAACTCACCCTCGTTGAGGGGGTAAAATTTTTTCCAGATACAATTGCACCAATAACCCTTAGTCCCAGGCTAGAAACAATATTAGAAGATTTGCCTTGGGCAGTAGCAGTAGGTACAGAAAAAGCTCGTTCCGAGGTAATAATCAATCCTGTACTTTTGGAGATGCGACGCATTCTCAATAGAGAAATCAGCGTTTTTTCTGGGGAACAGTTTGATGTAGATATAAATGCAGGACTCAATGGAGTCTGCGATTTTTTAGTTAGCCGATCAAGAGAACAATTAACTGTAGAAGCTCCTACTATAGTTGTTGTAGAAGCTTTAAAAGCGGATTTAAAGTTGGGACTGGGACAGTGTATTGGTGAGATGGTTGCTATGCAACGCTTTAATGAAGCTTGTGGTCAACCAATTTTAGTTGTTTACGGCTGCGTCACCAGTGGCACACAATGGCGATTTCTCAAGTTAGAGTCACAAGTTGTTACAATAGATTTGAATGATTATCCTTTACCTCCAATCGAGCAAATTTTGGGTTTTTTGGTTTGGATGGTAAAAGAAGGTTGAAAGTGCCCCCCACAGAACTCACCCTACCAATAATAATGGTGCAGTACTGCTGCATCCTAACCCACCCTACAATACGTAGAAAAATGTATAGTTATCAATATAGGGATACTGAGAATAAATACAGTAAGTTATTGACGTCCTGCCATCCATGTTGCAGGATGAACTAATCCTACTTCATTAACGCGAACCAAGAGGGGAGGTAAAAGCAAAAAAAGATTAACCTCAATGGTATAGAAATGTATAGAATCTTTTAAAGATATAAAATTTAACTTTTTAAGATGCAGGCATTTGTAACACCTTCCGCAATGCAGTCGTCAGTTGTATCCAATGATTGTCAACCTTTGAAAATTATAGCACTGGGGGACAGTTTAGTTTATGGATTCGGCGATCCAGAAGGAGGAGGATGGGTTGAACGACTGCGGCGGTGGTGGATGTTACCCGCTTCCGCAGGTCATATTGTATATAATTTAGGGGTGCGGGGCGATCGCATCCAGCAAGTGGCGCAAAGACTAGAAGTTGAATTTCGTCATCGGGGCGAACTGCGAAATCGCGTCCCAGATTTGATTATTCTTTCCGTCGGGGTGAATGATTCAGCACGGGTAGGTCGTCCAAATGGACGAAATTACACAGAATTTAATATTTTTGAATCCCAACTCACTTCTTTGCTGGAACAAGCACAGCAACTCTGTCCGGTGCTATTTGTCGGTATGGTGCCGGTTGATGAAGCCAAGATGCCTTTTCTGGATTGCTTGTATTACAATCATGCGGAGCAGTATCGCTATAAAGAAGCTACCAAACTCGCTTGCAGCAAACGAAGAATTCCTTATCTCGATATTTTCCAGCAATGGATCGAGCGGAGTGAAACTTGGAGACTCAAACGCTTGAGCCAAGACGGTCTTCACCCAAATACATTAGGTTATCAAGCCTTGTTAGAGGATGTGATGAATTGGGAGGCGATCGCTCCCTATAATTCCATCTCCTGCTATCAACTAACTTGATCCTATGGATACAACTGCTCTAGCTTCACCCACTTCCCACTACTTTACAGCAGTTTTCAATTGAATTGACCACATCATCTGGGGCGGGGTAATCCCGCCCCTACGGTTAGATTGTGGTCTACCCAAATGAAAGAAACTGTAAAAATCCAAAATCTAAAATTGTCTATGACTCCCACTTTATTGGGTCGCTGGCAAACTCGACTATTCCTACTTTTTACTGTAGGTGTATTGGTATCCATACCCTTGGCAATGGGTTTAATTGCTTCAAGTCCCGGCATAGTTTATTTTTGGATACTTGCCTATGTTGCCATCTTTGGCGGTTGCTGGGATGTAGTTTATAACCAACTCCAAAAGTACCGTTGGGATAGGGACTGGCCTGCGGCTTATCAAATGTTTGCGGGTATTTGGGAAATGGTGTTTATCTGGTTTGGGGTGGGGGTCTTTCGCTTCTTACCTCTTCCCCAAGAGGTTTCGCTGGGAGTTTTTCTGCTGCACTATAGTTTGGTGTGGCTAGCAGTTTTTCTGGCATCGCAAAGCCTCATGCGGATTATATTTCCCCGTTGGCGCTTCCGAGGTGGACAGTGGCTGTAAGCTGGTCAATAGAGCCGTCCGAATAAGGTTTAAACATGAATGGCAGTGTTACGGCGCAAGTAAGTGGTTTGCCAGATATACACATTTGGAGTGCCTATAAATTCCCTGATAACGTAGTAATCCTGGCTCAGATTTGATTGAGATCGCATGAGTGAAAAATCAAAAATGAGCGAACGTACAGAGCTAACGGTCGTCTCAATTTCTGGTTCGCCACTTCCACTCGCGAACCATTCCCCCCTTTCCACATCCCGTGAAAAGTCAGCTACCTACCCTGTTGACTTTGTGCATTTTTCGGGAATTTTTTAGAACTCACGGCTCAACTATGAAGCATATTTTGGTTCTTGGCAACTTTTGGTGATCCTGGTTGGGGTAAGGCAGAAGGCAGAGGGCAG
>CAZZXJ010000451.1:0-5752 GCA_964657905.1 uncultured Stigonema sp. | reverse complement strand
GTGGGATGGGCATAAGCGCCCGTCCTATGAACTGGGCGGGCGCTTATGCCCACCCTACATATTGGATAATTTATTTGTTGGAGTTCCCTAATAGGTTTTCAGCCTATTAACAACTAACTATTTCCCAAAGCCTTTACCACGAGTGTTAGAAGGGAGACAGATACAGTTTTCCAGTTGTTGGCGCAACTGATCCAAATCTAGATTTTGACCAATCAGCACGATTTGGTTTTTCTTTTCACCTTTCCATTCATCATCATCCAGAGTAAAGCGCTTGCCGCAAAGATGGAAAATATGACGTTTGGGACTTTCATCAAACCACATAATCCCCTTTGCCCGGAAAACGTTAGAGGGTAGCTGGTTATCTAAGAAATATTGAAATTTCCTGATCGTAAAAGGCTTGTCACTCTGGAAAGACAATGAGGTGAAACCATCATTTTCTAAATGGTCGGAATGATGGTGATGCTCATGGTCGTGGTCGTGATGATGCTCATGCTCATGATCGTGACCCTGCTGATCGGCAGCGTCAAAATACTTGTCAGTCTCAAACAGACCGACACTCATAATTAAGGGTAGTGGCACTTGCGATCGCGTAGTGCGGATAATTCTTGCTCCTTCCTTAACTTCCTGAATTTTTGCTTCCAACGCTTCCAGTTCTGCCGGAGGAACTAAATCTGTCTTATTGAGTAGAATCACATCACCATAGACAATCTGACTGTGAGCAGCGTCAGAATTGAATAAATCTAGGCTGTAATTTGCTGCGTCTACTACCGTAATAATCGAATCTAGACGAGTTAAATCTCGTAACTCTGTGCCCAGAAATGAGAGGGCTACTGGCAGCGGATCTGCAAGTCCAGTTGTTTCTACAACTAGATAATCTATCTTTTCTTGGCGTTCTAAAACTTTGTAAACGGCATCTACCAGATCATTATTGATGGTGCAGCAGATACAACCGTTGTTCAGCTCCACCATGTCCTCGCCTGTAGAGACAATTAACTCGTTATCGATGCCAATTTCGCCAAATTCATTGACCAAGACAGCAGTTTTTAGACCCTGCTGATTGGTGAGGATATGATTGAGTAAAGTTGTCTTACCGCTACCAAGAAAACCAGTAATAATTGTAACTGGTAGTCCTTTTTTCGGTGTATCCATTGCTTGAGATTCAGAAGTAACTGCTGATTGCATAGCGCTGCTGTTAAGAAGTCAAAACTAGAAATGTAGCGCAGAGAGTACAGAAAACACTAGCATAGGGATGTTGGTATTTCATCCCAGATGCTCTCCCCTATTATTACGTAATTACTTGGCTATGACCCTAACCGTTTACAATACTCTCACCCGTCGCCAGGAACCGTTTGAAACTGTCGAACCCGGAAAAGTTAAGATGTATTACTGCGGCGTGACGGTGTACGACTACTGCCATGTGGGTCATGCCAGAGCTTGCATTGTTTGGGATGTAGTGCGTCGATATCTCCAGTTTATCGGTTATCAAGTTCGCTTTGTCCAGAATTTTACCGATATTGATGACAAGATTCTAAATCGAGCGCGGCAAGAACATTCATCAATGGAAGCTGTAGCTGAGCGCTTTATCAAAGCATATTTTGAGGATATGGCGCGGCTTGAAATCAAAAAAGCCGATGAGTACCCGCGTGCAACTCATACGATGAATGGTATTCAGCGGCTAATTCACGATTTGGAAAACAAAGGCTATGCTTACCCAGCGGATGGTGATGTTTACTACCCAGTGCGGCAGTTTCCTGAGTATGGCAAACTTTCCGGGCGCAAGTTAGAAGATTTGCAAGCAGGTGCAAGTGAACGGGTGAATGTGGATGATCCAGAGTATCAGAAGAAAAAAGACCCGTTTGACTTTGCTTTGTGGAAGGCGGCTAAACCCAATGAACCTGCTTGGGAATCACCATGGGGTAAAGGTCGTCCGGGGTGGCATATTGAATGCTCAGCGATGGTACGTGATTGCTTGGGTGACACCATTGATATCCATACTGGTGGCGATGACTTAATTTTTCCCCATCATGAAAATGAAATTGCCCAATCTGAGGTGGTAACAGGAAAACCCTTAGCCCGTTACTGGATACATAACGGCATGGTGAAGGTAAATGGTCAGAAGATGTCCAAGTCTTTGGGCAACTTTATCACCATTCGGGATTTGCTGGATCGAGGAGTTGATCCGATGGCTGTGCGGTTGTTTGTTCTGCAAGCCCAATATCGCACACCAGTTGACTTTACTGATGAAGCGATCGCCTCAGCAACAAACGGTTGGCACACGCTCAAAGAAGGTTTACTCTTCGGCTACCAATACGTTAAACAACTGGGTTGGGAAATCGGGAGTGGTGAGTGGAAAGTAGGGGCGGGTCGTTCGCCCCTACTCCCTACTCCCTACGTTGAGCGTTTCCAAGAAGCTGTCAATGATGACTTTAATTTCCCTGGTGGGTTAGAGATTTTGTTTGAATTAGCCAAGAAACTACGCCGCGAGGGGAATATCCTCGTGCATGAGGGGAAAATAGAGACACCATCAGACGAATTACTCAAAGAGTGGCAGACACTTGTCACTTTAGCTGGGGTTTTGGGTTTTGAAGCCAAGATAGAAGCCCAAATCCCCAACAGTGGTGATTTAAGCGATGCAGTCATTGAGGCGAAAGTTCAGCAAAGGCGGGAAGCGAAGAAAGCGAAAAATTTTGCTTTATCCGATCGCATTCGTGAAGAACTACACCAAGCTGGTATTACCCTGATTGATAGCCGTGATGGCACCCGATGGCATCGTAGTTAGTGTCAACTACCTACACCGCTCTTCGGGACGGTGCAGGCTTGCGGAAAACCTGATTTAGGTTAGGTTCACGGTACGCAAAGCAAGAGTTGGTTAGGGCATTGAGATTTAGTAAGGCTAAACGTACAAATGTTTCTTCTAGTTTGTACCTCTTTATGGCTCGGTCGTGAACGAGAGATACGCTTGCTAAATTGCCCGAAGGGACTGGATTTATCCTAAATACAAGTAATTGGGTTATCCCCATGAAAGAAACAAAAAACATCAACAGACAAACTACTCGTGTCCCCGTCATCTCGCCCGACGGCAAGCCACTGATGCCCACAACTTGTGCGAGAGCAAGGAAGTGGATTCAATCTGGAAAAGCTATTGGAAAGCGCAATAAAGTAGGCGTATTTTATGTTCAACTACTACAAGAGCCATCTGGGTACGCAACACAGGCGGTAATAGTAGGAATAGATAGAGGAAAGGCATTTACGGGTATTGCATTGCAAACAAAGTTGGTAACGATTGCATTATTCCATGCCTGCTTACCTGGTTTTTACAAGTCTAAAAATAAGAGTAAAGACCGCCAATCAGTGACAGGGAAAATGGCGAAGAGAACAGAGTTGCGACGTTCTCGTCGTTCGAGAAGAATCAATCGTAAAAAGCCTTTTAAACTAAGAAACCACCGTCAAAAAAGGTTTTATAATCGTAGACAAAGTAAACTTCCACCCAGTGTTAGAGCAAATAGAGAAATGGAGTTAAGGACATTAACAGAAATGTCAAAAATCCTTCCAGTGTCGGAAATTAGAGACGAGGCTTGTGGTGGTAAGACTAATAAAAATGGTCAAGGAATATCACCTGTAACAGTAGGTCAAGAGTGGTTTAGGAAGCAAGCTTCTTTGATTGCTCCCGTAGTAGAAGTAGATTCCTGTGATACTCAAAAGTACCGTAATCAACTAGGGCTTGTGAAGGATAGAAAAGATAAGTCTAAGCAAACTCCGGAAACGCACGCAAACGACGCAGTAGCTATCGCTTCTAGCGCTTTCATTGAGTACAAAGAATTTCACACCGCTAATAGTCACGGACATCAATGGATAGGAGAATGCCAGGTAACTCTTGCTCCATTCATTATTATCACTCGTCCTAAATTATTCCGCAGAAAGTTACACCAAGAGCAATACTCAAAGGGAGGTGTTCTAAAGCGCCAAGGTGGAACAATTACACCATTTGGATTTAGGTCAGGGGATTACGTAAAAACGTCTTGTAAAGGGGAAACGATTTATGGATGGATTGGCGGATTTACTGATACTGGAAAAACTAAAAACGTATCGATTTATGACCATAACTGGTCACGTATCGGTCAGTTTTCCCCTCAAAATGTAAAACTCATAAAACGGAGTTCACGATTATGCGTAGTCTAATGAGAGATTACTTGTTTTGTCGCTGTCCTCCTCCCAACATCGAATCAAAGATTACGGTGTGGGACTCCGTGCGGTTTTAGTTGAATAGAATCATGTTGTCTGAACTCACAAAGGCGATCGCTAGCATAGATGTTTCCGTAGATTGGCTGGGCATAAGAGTAGTAAAGGAAACTTCCTCTACTCATAATGTTCGTGACGGTCTACCCCAAAACAACGGCAAATCCACCACCACCGGAGCCATGGTCGAAGTTTTGGTTGATGGCTGTGTAGGCTATGCAGCTACCAATTCCCTGCAATTACAGTCCCTGCAAACTGCTGCTGAAATAGCGTATAAACAAGCACTTGCTGCTAGAAAGTGGTGGATATATCCTTTTCAAGCAGCAAGAGAGCGACCCAAAGTGGTCGGTCAATATAGTTCCCCGTTTCTCAAACCTTTGGACGCTCTCAGCCCAGGGGAAATCAATGATTTACTTGTCCGCATCTGCCATACCTTGAAGGTCTCAGATCAGATTGTACAAACCATAGCTAGTGCCAGTATCAGCGAAAGGGAGACTTGGTTTGTGAGTAGCAACGGCTCAGAGGTGTATCAAAAATTTATGTTTCTGGGTACTCATTACGGAGCTACAGCTCAAGATGGAGCGATTGTTCAGCAGCGCACCCACAACGGCTTGCATGCCAACTATTACCAAGGTGGACTGGAACTTTTCAAAGCCGGGGACTTATGGCGTCGAGTGCAGCAAATTGGCGAACAGGTAGTAGAACTGTTGACAGCAGACGAATGCCCGACCACTCGCACAAATCTGGTACTAGCCCCCGATCAGATGATGCTACAAATCCACGAAAGTGTCGGGCATCCCTTAGAAATTGATCGAATTTTAGGAGATGAGCGTAACTACGCTGGGGGTAGCTTTGTCAAAAAGAGTGATTTTGGCAATCTGGTCTATGGTTCGCCGCAAATGAACATCACCTTTGATCCGACAGTACCTGGTGAATTAGCCAGTTATGGCTTCGATGATACTGGTGCGGTGGCAAGCTGTGAGTATTTAATTAAAGAAGGTATACTCCAGAGGGGTGTGGGCAGTCTAGAAAGTCAAGCAAGGGCTGGCGTTCCGGGAGTAGCCTGTGCCCGTGCTTGCTCTTGGAATCGACCAGCGATTGACCGGATGGCAAACTTGAATCTCGAATCAGGGAAAGCCACTTTTGATGAAATCATCGCTCTTATAGAACACGGTGTTTACATGGAGTCTAACCGCTCTTGGTCAATTGACGATCAGCGCTATAAATTCCAATTTGGTTGCGAGTACGCTAAATTGATTGAAAACGGTAAGCTTACCAAAACCCTCCGCAATCCTAACTACCGAGCCACTACTCCTGAGTTTTGGGGCAGCTTAATTAATCTAGGAAACTCTTCTACTTGGGAAATGTATGGTACTCCTTTCTGTGGTAAAGGAGAACCAAACCAGGCGATTTCAGTAGGACATGGTTCACCTATTTGCGTATTTGCTAACATCGAAGTCTTTGGCGGCGGCACTTGAAGATGAGGGGAGTAGAGAAGAATTAAAAATGTAAAATT
>CAZZXJ010000450.1:0-5776 GCA_964657905.1 uncultured Stigonema sp. | reverse complement strand
CTTGAGTCTGATTTAAAAAATCATAAATTGCGACTATTGCCGATGAATTCTGAACAAAGTTATCTTACAGTTTTGTAAATTTTTTCTTTCATCCTAGTACATGACGGCGGAATTTTGGGATTACTACCGAGAACTACTTGCTTATAGAGATTCTCCAAACCAAAAGAAAAAACTTGAGCAGAGCGTCAAAATTTTGGGAAATTTTTGGTACTGAAACTGGTTATAAGCAGTTGGATGAACGAAAACGATTAACAGCAGCAAAAGTATCTGAATTGCTATTGGTTTTAGAATATCCTGAACTACCTTTACACAATAACAAGCGCGGAACTAGCTGCTAGAAGTATGGTACACGCACTCCATATTAGTTATGCAACCCAAACAAGTGAAGGTCCGCTCATCTTGGGACATTTTTATATCTCTTGTGGCGACTACTCGTAAATTAGGTATCAGCTTTTTTCAGTACATGCGATCTGCGTATTTCTCAGAAAAGTAAGATACCGTCTTTGGGAACTATTATTAGATATAAATGTTTTTCTCAGCATCAGCCTCTGTCATGCCTTGAAGAATTACTTTGTATGTCAGGATAAACACTCTTATTGTTAATTCGCTCGTCAAATTAAAAACTAATTTTGAGCACCTCACTTTGGGGCACTGCTCCCGGTTGATATTGGTTAACGATCGCCCTTGTGTGGATATTCCTCAATCTACATCGCTTGACATTCGTTAATGATCGCCCCCCGGTCGGTCTTCCTCAACCTATATCGGTCGATTTTCATTTCATATCATATCTGGGCTTTACCGATTAATTAAGCAACGGATATTTTTAAGGGCGCTTCCCCGCTCACGGTTACCACTACCCCCGACTTATTGAGCCGATACGAACAGATGATGTGAGTCAGTAAGTTTAATCCTCAGCATGGTTTTTTGACAACTCGACCTTGATAATTGGCCCCTTTTCACTCTGGTGGGTATTCTACTGACATTTCCGGCATTATTAGAGCCGGGTCAGAAACCGGAGGAAGTATATCTTGTATTTTGCTCGGCTGTGTAGTTTCGAGTTGGTCAAGACTAGCACCAACACTTGGCAAAATACCTTCTTCTGCGGACACAGGTTCATGACTAAGCTGCAGACCAATCACTCCTATGATTATCAGTACGATTGATAATATTTTTCCAAGACTTACTGACTCCTTGAACCACAAAATCCCGATAGTTACTATCAAGACTGTTCCTAACCCAGACCAGATTGCATAAGCAATACTTAGATCAATTGTTTTTAGAGCGAGGGTCAATACGCTAAAACAAAGAGCATTGAAGACAAATATGAAAATTGAGGGCCATACTCTAGTGAACCCTTCTGAAAAGGTCATACAAGTAGTGCCTGCTACTTCTAGAAGGATTGCCAAAATCATGTATATCCAACCAAACATTTTTTACCTCTAAATAGAAAGCTAGCTATTACACTTATTTATTGTTGGCTTTGATATGGTACTGTATCCTTATTATACCACAAATATTGTTAAATTCTGACCCTTTCGCGTTCTCGAATTCGACAAGCAATTTCGCTCCATTTTCACTTATTTGGAGGACATGCTATTTCAAAGTCTTTCGTGAAAACTCTTGACCTATAAGAACCTGGGTTATTTCAAATTTCTTCGTCAACCAGTTGCTGAGGACAAAAAACCAGATTTTGACACGAGCAGTTGTGGCAGATACAGAAACATAGGAACACCATAAAAATGGTTTTTACAGTGAGACGGTAGATGATTTTTGACAAACTGATTTTTACAGTTTATCAACATTCTGTTCAGTCAAGTTAGTATAATCAACTTCTTCAAATACTAATTGTTTTATATAATCACTAATGTGATATGTCAGCAAAATATCTGGGTGTAAATGTGCTGCGCCCTGAATGCGTCCTAGGCATCCCTGAGTTCCGCAATGACAATCAAACTCCTGAGCCATAGACCATTCCGTAGATGGGTAGAAGAAGGTTATTTCTTCGCCCACCTCAATCTGACTCAGACAGGTGACAACCATATTTGTAGTGTCAAACAAAACATTGGGGTTGCAACTGTGATTTATGTATTGTAAAAACTCTGGAGTAAGCAGAATATGTTCCTGCTCATTCAATTGCACTGTCAAATAGTTTGGCTCTGTCAAGATTTCTTTAGATCCGAAACTGGCAATAATGTCATCTGGCTTAAAGGTCACAGTTGCATGAAGCGATTTTTCACCTTTTAAAGGACATTCCCAGACTTCAGTCAAAGATGAAACTTTAGTGATTTTATGTTGGATAATAGTTAGCTCTTTTTTGGAGGAGGATATCTGATTTCTCATCGAATACTCACAAATAAATTTTGTATGGAATAATCAAGACAATATATATTCCTACATTTTCGGGCTATTTTGAACGCACCCCAACTAAACAAGCGATTAAGTTCGGGTACAGATCGCTACGCAGCAGCTATTTAGCTAAGCTTACGATCGCATGGCTCAAATTTTGGAACATTTTAATCTCATGATTAGCCCCAAAGGTAAATGCTTCATAATTAATCATACAGCACAATTAATTGTTGCTGAAAACTTAAAAAAACTTCCTACTTTTCCTACTTTTCCTCTCACAGGTTTCTTCCAATTCTGGTAGAGGTATTTTGGGAAGGCCTTTCTGAAATTGGTACATCATTACAATTACATCAAATGAGATATTCTTGGAAAGTGCCTCGCATACAATGATTTGAACTCATTGAGGCATTATAGCCACCTGTATTGAGTATTGCTAAGTAGTCACCTTCTTGAATGGAACCATGAAGATAAACATCCTCTGCTAGAACATCAATCGCTTCGTTGATATTGCCTACTACAGATACTTTCACCATCTCAGCAGAAGTGTTTGGTAAATAGACAGGAACAATTTCATGAGGAATGCCATAAAAAGTAGGCTCACCTACAAGATTGCTGCCTCCATTCACAAAGACAAATAGCCGATCGCGTTTTTGCTCAATTGCCGTAATTTGGACTAGAAATACGCCAGCATCCTTGACGATATAGTCTCCAGGCTCAACGAAAACGTCAACACCGTAGGAATGAAGGCGAAGAGCAATGAGTTCTGCCCACTGGAATAAATCAATTGTACCGTCGTCGGAGCGATGAGGAATTCCAAGACCTCCCCCTAAGTTGACATACTGGATTTGTTGTTCCACTTGGCTTTGTTGAATGAACCAGCTGATTTGATCGAGAGCTGAATCCAACATGCTTAGGTGTCGAGTTAGCATGCCCCAACCCAAGTGACAGTGAATGCCCGCTAAAACTAATCCATAGTCTTTGACCAGCTTAAGTGCATCTAGAAAAGCGTCTGCATAAATTCCAAATTTTGTCGTCTTCTCCCCTGAATATTGGAAATCATCGGTATAGCCAATCCCAGATGCTGGATTGATGCGAATTCCGATTTTTCGTCCTGGTGCAAGTTCTCCAATTCGTCTAATTTGACTCAGCGAATCACAGTTGATCCACATATCAGTATACCGCAGCAAAAAATTTAGATCTGAATTTGACAAAGCTATTCCAGTAAATGAAATTTCTGAAGGACGAAACCCAATTTGTCTTGCTAACAAAACTTCATTTGGCGAACAACAGTCAATACCAGTTAATCTTAAGTTACGGATGTGACTGAGCAATGGCAGGTTTCGGTTTGCCTTCATTGCGTAGAAAATCTGATACCGCTGAATCTGCTCATTTAAAGCATGATGCAGACGATGTATGTTCTCTGTAACCCGCGATGAATTATAAACAAAGCAGGGAGTATCTATTGACTGAGTAAACTTGTTTAGATTCTCATCACCTAAAAACAGGTCGCCTTGGTGATAGTACAAATCTGAACGTCTCCACCAATATGGATAATCCATACAACTTTTCCTTTCCTTTCCCTTGTTCTGGGATGCCGCTTAGTGTTTTGATCCCCTCAATTGTCGATTTCAGTGTTGCTGTCATAGGTCACTATCTCCGTTCGCGCACCAGCAAATGAACTTGTAAGTAGTCATGCAAAATTAAATATACAATGTCCGCCGCGAATGGAGCGAAGCGGAATGTAGACCCCGAAGGGGGCTTCCCGAAGGGTAGCAATCGCAGGGGTTTGAGATTGCTTCACTTCGTTCGCAATGACATAAATATTTTTGCATAAGTACTTATGTGCCGTTTTTACTTGGGGTCTTTGTCGCTTGGGTCAGCTTATCAGTTCCGAAAAAACCTCAATTTCTTCCTTCTATTTACATTCTCCTTAACTTCCTCCTCTGGTTCTTCGTTCTCAAATGATTCCTGATCCTCCTCTGGTTCTTGGTTCTCAAATGGTTCTTGGTTCTCAGATGCTTGCTTCTTCTCAAATGGTTGCTGTTTGAGAACAACTAAAGTAATGTCATCAAAAACCTTTTGTTCACCAATAAATTGCTTAACATCATCAATTATCGCTTGCTTAACTTGTTCGGCAGAATTATGCCAGTTGTGACTAATAACTTCGCATAATTTCTCAATCCCATATTGTTTTTTCTGCATGTTGTACGCTTCCGGAATTCCATCGGTATAGAGAACAACTCCATCCCCCGGATTTAATTCGATGATGGTATGATTAATAAAATCAGTAATTTCCTCATCTAACCCAATAGGAAACCCTAGATTCATCGTGTTAATGCGCTCAATATCACCCCCCTTGCGCACGACAATAGTTTCCTCATGCTGACCGCTAATACTGATTCTGCCTTCTGAATAACTGAGAACGACTAAGGTCAAATTCTTCTCAGAATTCATCCGTTGGACATTTTTATAAATAGTGCGGTTGAGTGCATCTAAAAATTTAACTGGATCGAGTTCTCGAATCTCTTTAAGTGTACGGACTGCTGTTTGCGTCATGACCATGACGATGCCACTTTCGAGACCGTGTCCGGTGACATCACCGATCGCAATTGTGACCAAGCCGTCTGTGTTCAGAACATCATAGTAGTCACCGCCGACTTCATCGGCAGGTTCCATATAGCCTGCAATGTCTAAACCTTCTATCTCGCTTAGTTCTTCTGCTGTTGGAAGAATCATCCGTTGCATTTGGCGCAACATATCCAGTTCTTTACGCATGCGGAAGTTATCAGCTTGGAGTATGGCTTCCGCTTCTTGTCGCTTGAGAAGGTTTACATATGCTTTAGAATGGTAGCGGATACGGGCGATCAGTTCTGCTTTGTCGGGGAGTTTGACTATATAATCGTTGGCTCCCAAAGCAAAAGCTTTTGCTTTGATGACCGGTTCTTCTTTACTAGAGAGAACGATCAGGGGAACGAATTTTGTGGGAGCGTTTTGGGCTCGCAAAAAGCGCACTAAGACCAGTCCATCCATCTCTGGCATAACGAGGTCTTGTAAGATGATGGTTGGCTGACATGACTTAGCGACTTTGAGAGCCTGAGTCGGGTCGCTACAGTAATGAAAGGTGATATCTTGTTCTGGAAGCAACATTCGACGAACGGCTTCGGCGATCATTGGTTGATCGTCGATGAGTAAGACTGTAATCGGGTCTTCTGCCACTGCTTTAACCTCCTTGTGTAAGCGCGTTACTTTTAGTCCTGATGGTCAGTTACTTGCCTCCTGTAGTGGTGATGGCACGATTAAGCTGTGGAAATATAATTTTACAATGTCTACTCATACTTGCTTAATTTTGTTAATGCCTCAGTACTAGTACAGCTTGGCGGAAATAAAGCAACCATTCAGAATCATCGAAAAGCTTGCATCATAAGCTTTT
>CAZZXJ010000449.1:0-5783 GCA_964657905.1 uncultured Stigonema sp. | reverse complement strand
CCCCATGCCCTATGCCCTATGCCCCATTCCCTCTCATTATACTGGTCTTCCAGCACGCCAGCGTCTGACCATAATCAGCATCCGAGAAAAGAAGAGCTTCAAAAAGGCGATTCTGCTGTGCCACCCTCTATACTTACACAAGAGTTGCCATGTGTCTGATGGGCTTAGCCATACACCATTGCAACTTTCTAAGTGTCTAGCCAACTCGACTCCGTCAAGGGAAGCTGCTAGGGTGTTTGTTAGATCTAGGCTAGGTGGTAACTTGTTCAGACAGGCAGACGAATCGCTATGTGAGTTTGCCCAAGCTGGTTCCCCTCCTGTGTTGTATGTTTTTGCCTGAGGGTGTCCGAACCCAATGTTATGTATAAAGGATACCATTGGCGTAATATGTACGTACCCCTTGTACAGGGCGGCTAGAGTTAGGGTTATAACCCAGTCGTGCTTAGTTTTTTCTTTTTCTAGAAAAAATTGATTAAGAATTGTATACTTTGTTTGTATGGTTGCTGGGATGTGGTAGAAATGACCAAAAGGGTTGTTACCTTGCTTATAATTAGCAAAATCTAAGTCTTTCCAACGATCTGCCCAAGTTCCTAAACCCAAGGCAAATACCCGCTTTGATACCATAAAATCCTCTGATATCAGTTGATTCAGCCCACTGGGAAAGTTTGCATAGGCTGTGACGGAAAACACTTGGGGGAAGTCACGGTAAGCTAATAATAGCCGACACATCCGATCATAAAAATAAGGATTTGGAACAATGTCGTCTTCTAAGTAAATCACTGCAGGGTAACGGGAAAAAGCCTCCGTGAGTGCAGAGACGGCATTGACATCACAACCCAGGTTGTGCGATCGCTTGACAATTTCAACTGGAACAGTATGGTCGAATTCTGTTAATAACTTAATGCATTCTTCAACCAAAGGTTGATCTTTGGCGTTGCGTGATCCATCAATGAAAGCTAAAATCTTCTGTGGACACAAGGTTTGCTGAGCAATAGCCGAGAGAACTTGCTTGAGAAGTTCGGGACGGGTAAAGGCAACTAGAACGATTGGCGGTAATTCCTGAGGGAGTGAAATATCGTCTAGCTGAACAGGCAGTTGTAAGTCTTGATTAATGGTAGTTCGTGTATTAGGATCTAGCAGCACACGCAGTTGTAAGTCTTGATTCATGGTAATTCGTGTATTTCTGGTTTAAAAAAAACCTCGTAGGGCAAGAAAAATCTTTTGAGGAAAGCGGGTTTGAGAATTGGAGAAGTTTCAGCATCTATGGGTAAGCACTGAGAACGGTAAACTTCAATCGCCTGTCTCTTCTTGCTTTGAACAGGATGAATCGATATCCGGTAAGCACCTGCTAACTCATGTAGTTTCAAGTCACGAAACAATAGAGACTTCCAGAAAATCCAAATGGGGTACTGCAGCAGCACAACTTCAATTCCAGAAAGCTGAATCGCTGCTTGTACTAATTCATAAGTTGCTTCATGGTCTTTGGTACGGTCGTTGCGGTGAGGGACATAGATCTCCCCAGGCTGGAAAGACCTCAAGAGTTGAGCCAATTGCTCAATTGTTTGCTGACGCTGGTTTGGATCTAGATACCGAAGCTTACTATCAGGTTTGTTGAGAAAGTGAATTTGCGAGGAGTCAACACCTAAGATATTTAAAGCTGTAAGTGCTTCATCCTGACGAATTGGAACCAATTCCCCAGATTGAAACTTGGTCAGCCAGGAATGAGAAGCCGCCCCATCAGTCACAAAAACAATCTGGACTGGTACATTCTGTTCTCGCTTAATTCCAATCAAACCGCCACACCCAAGAACTTCATCATCTTGGTGTGGCGCAATTACCATTGCAGATTTCTGGCTAATGCTCATAGGTTTACTACCAAGATGCAGTAGCCAACGGAATTGTAAGATGCTGAGAAATTCTGGTATTTTATAGTTATATAGCCATAAAATTTTGTTTTGTACCCGCTGAAGATAATGTTTTACGTTCAGCATTCTCTTCCCTCGCATACTCCACTTGTAAATCTCGGTTTCTGTCATCTAATTCCCTTCTAAAAATGCGCGGAGGTAGATCAAAAATCATCAATGCGGTGCTGAGATGACAGCTTAGCTTTCTCGTCAGAGCGATCGCTGCTGCTGCTTAGACATTTAATTTTTACAATTTTCTCTATCCTCCTTATTTGTGAATCTCATAATACATATTTCCCAGCTAAGAATTAGCTAATTAAAAGTCAACATATTTATGATAATTCACAGAAAAAATCTATTGATTGTTATGTTTCTAAAGTAGATGATTCTCATTCATTGTGAAAATCGCATAAATACTTAATTTTGATTGATGAGTATATGCATATATTTGTGCAATTTTATATTATTTATTCGTAGAAATACAGATACACACCTGATATCTTGCACCTGTACGGGCAAACCACTAATATGCAAATAGGTGTGCAAGAAATTAACACTCTGATGAGGAATGAGTTTACGCAATACGGAACGAACCGTGAGGTTTTATGATCCCTACTAAGAGAACTGCTTTCCGCCTTAGCGTAGTAACTTTCACTCTATTTTCTATGTTCTCAATCCTGTTCTTACCCCGTCTCGTCAGGCAGCATGGCTATGCACTACCAGGAAAGGGAGGTATTCCTTGTATGATTTAATACGCTCATCGGGACTACGTCGGTCCCCAAGAATGCAAGCGGGATTTTTTTTATGGACAAGAGTTAACTTGCAAGTCAAAGATGAACCTAATTAATAAAAGGTGGTGGCCACTTGTCCAGATCGGGTCCATACCTACCTTATTGGGCGCACCACGTCCATTGCTAGTGGATGTTCGTTCCAGAATGCAAAACAGTACTGACACACTGACAGTACTGTTTATGCTCGTTCACACTGACTGCTACGTAAGTTACTCGCTCTCAGGTGGACCATAGAAAGGGAAACAGGATATGGGGCTATGGCGCACCTGATGCTTCAGCGATAGGCGAGGTTTTTCCTGATATTTTTACAACCCGTCTCTTACTTCAACGATCTACTTATTGTTTGAGGTTTTGGCAAAATTGAGATACTGTCGTTGATGTGCCAGCCATAGAAAGAAGCGGTAGGGAATTTTGAAACAATGTGCGCGAACTTTCGATCAAGTGTGTCATTTTTAGACGATATTCCTGCTTTCTTTTAACTACTCAGCGCCCTTAAGAACCGTTGCATGCTCCGGAAGATACTAGGTTTTTTCACAGGTGCAGCTTCTCCTAGTGTTTCCGGTTGTCCCTTCATCAGGATCATATCCAATTCATCACCTGAGGGTTTTTGCGGTAATTCTGCTATCTTTCGATACTCGCCGCTAGTCTCTACCCACACTTCCCAAAGACCGGGATAGCAGCGAAATACTGCTGCTTCTTCAAATATAGGACGCAGGTAGTAGCAGGATTCAAGTGTACTAATGAAACGCTGGTAAGTTTGTCGTGCCGTATAACCAATGCCAACCGCTCCTGCTTCTTCCATGCGGGGATTTAAGATGACTAAAGGGCGATCGCCTATTTCTTCACACAGCTTTTCTAATGGCAACACTTCCACCGAAGTAGGGGCAATAAATAAGAAAATTTCATCCTCTGGCTGAATTTTTTGTTTTTTGCCAGTTTTGCCGCTGCCAATATCAGCAATCTTAAATGATACATCTGCCCAATCGCGTTGGGCAAGGGCTGCACCACCAGCATCAGGAAAGAAAACCTTGAGCTTAGAACCGTATTGTTCAAATAGTGACAGGAATTGCTGCGCCACAGGCATTGGTTTGAGTTCTGGGAAAAGTAACTCAACTTGTAGCCGAGTATACCCTTCTGCGAGTGCAGCTTGAGTAGCTTCCTGGGCTTGGACGATCGCATCTTCTAGTGTTTTTGGAATTTCAGCCATTTTAAACGATTTTGGATTTTGGATTTTGAATCGCAGATGGACGCAGATAATTTTCGGCGATGGGATACACAGTATAAAAGTTTCAGGTACTGACGCCTTAATATTTATATTAATTTTTCTCAGAGATTGAAACTAAAACTTGCTTCAAAACCATTGCCACCCAATCCACATCTGCTTCTGTGGTATCGCGCCCTAGTGTCATCCGAATTCCTCCCAAGGCTGCTTTTTCAGAATACCCCATTGCTAACAGTATTGGGCTAGGACTGAGTTTACCACTATGACAGGCGGCTCCAGCACTGATGCCAATGCCAGCTAAATTTAACTGGCGCACCAGAGTTTTGCCGCTCTTGTTTTCACCATCAGCGTGTTCCAGGCAAAAACTCACGTGGTGAGGTAAGCGGTGTTCGGGTTCGCCTGTGGGAATGAAACCAGGAATGTTAGTTAATTGGGCAAACAGGCGATCGCGTAACTTGATTAACCTGGGTGTTTCTGTTGGCATTTCTTGCTTTACTAATTCCGCTGCTATGCCAAATCCAGCGATGGTCGGTACTGCTTGCGTACCAGAACGCAGTCGCCTTTCTTGTCCCCCACCACCCAGCAGAGGCACCAACTCTACATCCGGATGCACATACAGCGCCCCAGCACCTTGCGGTCCATAAAATTTGTGACTAGAAATGCTCAGTAAATCTACGGGAAGTTTTTGCACATCTATGGGTAAGCGTCCTGCCACTTGCACAGCATCTGTGTGGAATAAAACATTGTGCGCACGAGCAATATTTCCCAGTTCCTCAATCGGTTGAATTGTACCAACTTCACTTTGACCGTAAATCACGGACACCAATACGGTGTTATCCTGTAGCGCCACCTTTAAATCTGAAGGGCTGACTCTTGCTTTAGCATCCACGCGCAATTTCGTGACTTGCCAACCCCACAACTCCAGCAATTGTACTGGTTCGGCAACAGCTGAATGCTCTACGCTGGAAATAATTATATGTTGGGGTCTGGAGTACAAACGGGCAACTCCCATAATTGCCAGATTATTTGCCTCAGTACCCCCAGAAGTAAAGATGATAGATTCTGGATCGTCGGCGTTAATTAAACCAGCAACCTGTATTCTCGCTTGTTCCACAACCGTTGCTGCCCGTTGTCCCCACTCATGTAAACTAGTAGGGTTGCCCCACTGTGTGGTGAGGACTGCTTGCATGAGGGCGATCGCTTCTGGACGAGTAGGAGTGGTAGCGCTGTAATCTAGATAGATTTGCATAAACTCTCTGATAAGAACACACTTGGCACGAGTCGTGCTCTGTTTTCAGCATATCCAGTTAAGCTGCCAAATTCTTACAACTTTCTAAATACCTGTATTTACCTTTAAGGGTAGTTTTGTTAAGCGCTTGTATACATATTTTTATACCTAAGCTGGTTGACGGGCAACGGATGTAGCGAATATCACGGAGAGATTCTTCATAGATTCTTCAAGAAACTCACAAGCTGCCTATCCGTTACATCCGTTACCCATCCGTTGCCAAATTGGGCTGAGATTATTATTTGTGTCATAGATAATGCCTGAAATCGACACACGCGATTTTGGGAAATATAAATTTTTTCCAGCGTGATTTCTGGAAAAAATTGTACTTCTTTAAATTAAATTCCGCAATAACCGTATTGCCGTTACCTCTATTTAAAATAATACTGGTGAACAACACGACTCAGTAAATTAGTAATCAGTAAACATCATCTGATAACTGATAACTGGGGTGCATCCCACATTGGAAAAAACCTAATTATTTAGCAATACCGTTGACTTAAGGATTGTTTGTGGAGATTTCATATCATGTCCGGTCAATCGCCCATAATAAAACTTGTTTGTAGTAAGGACTTCAG
>CAZZXJ010000448.1:0-5785 GCA_964657905.1 uncultured Stigonema sp. | reverse complement strand
CCGCCCATACCGCCCATGCCGCCCATGTCAGGAGCGCCACCAGCAGATTTCTTCTCCGGTCTTTCAACTACGAGAGCTTCGGTGGTTAAAACCATACCAGCAATAGAAGCGGCGTTTTGCAAAGCAGAACGCACAACTTTGGCAGGGTCAATGATCCCAGCGGCAATCAAGTCTTCAAATTCCCCGGTAGCAGCATTGTAGCCGATGTTTAAATCGGTTTCCTGCACTCTAGCGACAATCACAGAACCTTCTACACCTGCATTGTCTGCGATTTGGCGCAAGGGGGCTTCGAGGGCACGTGCCAAAATATCAGCACCAATCTTTTCTTCGGCGTCGAGGCTGTTTTTAATTTCCGCTATCTTCTTTGCCAAGTGAATTAGTGTCGCACCACCACCAGGAACGATACCTTCTTCCACAGCAGCTTTGGTAGCGTTGAGAGCGTCTTCAATCCGCAGTTTGCGGTCTTTGAGTTCGGTTTCTGTCGCCGCACCGACTTTAATCACCGCAACTCCACCAGCCAGCTTAGCGATGCGCTCTTGCAGCTTTTCTTGATCGTATTCCGAATCGGTTTCTTCGAGTTGTTTGCGAATTTGGGCAATTCGTTTTTGCACGTCTCCGCTGTTGTCACCGCCAGCAACGATAGTGGTGTTTTCTTTATCGATTGTGATTCTCCGGGCAGTTCCCAGCATCTCTAAAGAAGTTGTATCCAAGCTTAAGCCGATTTCTTCAGAAATTAACTGTCCACTGGTAAGAATGGCAATGTCTTCCAACATTGCTTTGCGGCGATCGCCAAATCCAGGGGCTTTAATAGCGGCGACTGTCAGCACACCTCGCGCTTTGTTCACCACCAGAGTCGCCAAGGCTTCACCTTCTACATCCTCAGCAATAACTAGTAAGGGTTGACCCAAACGGGCGACCTTTTCTAACACCGGAATCAAATCCTGGATGCTGCTGATTTTCTTGTCGGTAATCAGGATGCGGACGTTTTCAAATTCTACTGTCATCCGATCGTTGTTGGTGATGAAGTAGGGGGAAATGTAACCCCTGTCTATCTGCATCCCCTCCACGACTTCCAAATCGGTTGTCAGGGACTTGGATTCTTCAACGGTAATGACACCGTCTTTGGTGACTTTCTCCATCGCTTCCGCTAGCATGTTGCCGACTTCTTCGTCGTTACCAGCTGATACAGTGGCAACTTGGGCGATCGCACTTCCTTCCACTGGCTTTGCCACTGCTGCAATTTCTCGCACCAACGCTTCCACGGTTTTGTCGATTCCCCGCTTCAAGCTGATGGGGTTGGTACCTGCTGCGACGTTCTTCAAACCTTCCCGAATCAACGCCTGCGCTAATACAGTAGCGGTGGTGGTGCCATCTCCTGCGACATCTTTGGTTTTTGACGCCACTTCCTGAATAAGTCTTGCACCAGTGTTTTCTAAGGGATCTTCTAGTTCAATTTCCTTGGCAACGGTGATACCATCGTTGACAATTTGAGGTGCACCAAATTTTTTCTCTAGAAGAACGTTGCGCCCTTTTGGACCCAAGGTGATTTTCACGGCATCAGCAAGGGCGTTGATACCCCTTTCTAACGCCCGCCGCGAGTCTTCATTAAATGTAACGATTTTAGACATGTGTCAGTTTTCCAGCGTTTCCATTAGATAATTTAGCACTCACAGGTTGAGAGTGCTAATACCTCTAGCTTATGAGATTATATCTGGATCGGAAAAAATTGATTAATATACATTTGATGTTTATGACCATTGGTAGCAGTGGTTGAATCGAGAGATAAATATGTATAGCTTCCTTCAGTCTCTCGGTATTGCTGACCCTAGCGGTTCCGGCTGGTTAGCGGTAGTATTTACTTTTCTCCTTGCTTGTGTTGTCACGTGGTATTTTATTCCGACAGTACGCAAGTTTGCCTTGCGGGTAGGTTGGACTGACCAACCAAACGCACGACGGCTGAATATAGAACCTTTACCGAATGCAGGGGGTCTGGCTATCTACGCAGGAGTGATGGCCGCAATGGTACTAGCTAGTCTTTTACGACCAATCGAAGTCCAACACGTTTTAGCACAGGTGCTGACTATTCTACTAGGGGGTTCGATATTAGTTCTTATTGGCTTCATTGACGATCAGTATGGCTTACCTCCCTCTGTTCGCATGTTGATTCAGGTACTCACGGCTCTTTTGCTCGTTGCCAATGGCATCGGATTTAAAGTCACTTTTGGCACACCCATTGACTCCATACTGTCGATATTACTGACGGTATTATGGGTAGTAGGAATTACCAACGCCATCAACTTGATGGATGGTATAGACGGTTTGGTAGGAGGTGTAGGCTTTATCACCGCCCTAAGTTTGTTAGCTGTTTCAGCCCAGTATCCTAACCGTGCAGCAGCGACGTTAGTTCTGGCAGCATTGGGAGGTGGAGCGCTGGGCTTTTTGCGCCACAACTTTCACCCCTCGCACATTATCATGGGTGATGCCGGAGCATACTTTTTTGGTTATGTATTAGCGGCTACTAGTATTTTAGGTAAACTCCAAGTCACCACAATCTTCGCCTTAGTACCTCCGGTTTTATTTCTCCTATTGCCAGTGTTGGACACCACGCAAGTAATCATACGGCGACTGATGGCAGGGAAAAACCCCATGAGTAGCCCTGGTAAAGACCATCTGCATCACCGCCTGCTAGCTTGGGGTTTATCTCAGCGGCACGCTGCACTAACCCTTTGGTCAATTACCTTGGTTTGCAACTTGCTGGCAATGAGAATACAAAACTTGACCTTGGTACAGATGCTTGCCACCAGCATTGGGATAATTATACTTTTGAGCTTCACTGTCTGGCAAAAGATCCGGGCAGCGTGAATAATTCGTAATTGATAATGACGCTCATGCCTCGTTCGCCCTTGGCGTCTCCCTTTGGGAGAAGATCGCTGACGCTAACGTAATTCGTAATTATAGACTCAATTACGAATTACGAATTAGTAATTACATCACCATTCCGCCATCGACGTTAAAGACTTGTCCAGTGATATAGGTGGCGGCGGGATCAGCGGCGAGGAAGCGTACCATGCCAGCGACTTCGTCCGGTTGACCGTAGCGACTTAAGGGGATATATTTGAGAATCTCTTCGGCGTTGATATTGCTTGTCATGTCGGTGGCGATGAAGCCAGGGGCGACGGCGTTTACAGTGATCCCGCGAGAAGCTAATTCTTTAGCTACGGTTTTGCTAAAACCGATGACGCCTGCTTTGGCGGCGCTGTAGTTAGCTTGTCCGGGATTACCCATCAGTCCGGCGACGGAGGTAATGTTGATAATCCGCCCTGAACGTTGCTTCAGCATGACTTTACTGACGGCGCGAGTACACAAGAAAACACCAGTCAGGTTAAGGTCTATTACGGCTTGCCAGTCCTCTAGCTTCATCCGCAAAAGTAACGTGTCACGGGTAATACCTGCATTGTTAACCAAGATATCGACGCGATTATACTTTTGCATCACATTCTTAAGCAACGCTTCTACTTGATCCACTTTGGAAACATCAGCTTGCAGCGCGATGGCGCTTCCTCCTGCTTTTGTAATTGTATCGACTACCTCTTGGGCTGCATCACTAGAACTGGCATAGTTAACAACTACGTTCGCTCCCAATGTTGCCAATTCTTGTGCGATCGCACGTCCAATTCCCCGTGAAGCACCCGTAACAATTGCTACTTTTTCACGCAAATTTTGCAAGCTTTCTGGCAATAGTTCCATCAGTATTCCTCGTTACTGTTTTACCGCGCTAATTATCATAGGGTGATTTTGGGTTAAAATTTATCAGATTTTTGGCGTTGCTGCTAACAAGTGGATGACAAAATTCAAGTTTTTCTGCTAGGCTCAGAAGTCACTCTTGAGATTTTTAGAAAAAGTAATTCACTCTCTTCTCAAAGAAAACGGCTCCGAATCCCAACGCTGGTCAGTCTGTGATCAATCGACGCCTCGCCGTATGCCCACGCGGGCATAGGAAACGCACCCATGCCCCATGCCCAGTTTATGTCCACTTCTCCACTTTCATTGCATAGCGATCGCCCTCTTGGAAAAAGTTTGCGATCTACTGAAATTAGGTAGAAAATACACCTATTAACATTGCCACGAATTACTATGGAAATCGAACAATAGAAAACTGGTGCGTGTCACATGACTACAAAAAAGCAATTCAATAGCTTTGAAGAGATGCTGTCTGCTTCTGAAATACCTGTGTTAGTAGATTTTTACGCTGACTGGTGTGGTCCCTGTCAGATGATGGTTCCGATTTTAGAGCAAGTCAACACCCACCTTCACGGAAAAGTGCGAGTTGTCAAGATTGACACTGAAAAATACCCTGAATTGGCAAGTCGGTATAGAATTGAAGCCTTACCCACGCTGGTAGTGTTTAAGCAGGGTCAACCAGTGGATCGGATTGAGGGTGTAGTGCAAACACAGCAGTTGGTAGAACATTTAAAAACGATAATTTAAATTGTTAGTTGTTAGTTGTTGGTTGTTGGTTGTTGTTTGCAATTAACAATCAACAATTAGCAATTAGAGGATGTTTTAAAAGTCAAAATCCAGTTAAAAATCATGCGAGCCACCTGACCATAATAGGAATCATGGCGATGTAGATAAAAGTCTCAGAGGTTTCTGGTAATCTTTCATAGTCTTTGCTCAGCGCCGACACCAATTAAGCAATTCCATTAGTTCTCTCAATAACCCAACGTTTGGGTAAATGGACAAAACCTTAACTTGATTACGCAAGTCAACAGTCGGGTTATGCTACTGTGATGCAGCGGATTGAGAAGGCACTGGGCGTTAAGAAGAAACAGTCGTAAGTTGACCTGAGTGCCGAATACGATATATGGGGGTGTTAGTATAACTTGCGAGTAAGTAGTTGATAACGAACAAATTTTAGGATATTTTAGTGAAACGAGACTCCATTTATTATCAGATTTTTAAGCGCTTTCCTGGGTTACTTTTTGAACTGGTTGATGACCCTCCTCAACAAGCGCAAAATTATCGATTTGAGTCGGTTGAAGTAAAGGAAACTGGCTTTCGTATCGATGGTGTGTTTTTACCTCCAGAGAGAACAACGCCCAGAATTGTCTTTTTTGCTGAAGTGCAGTTTCAGAAGGACGAAGCCCTCTACTATCGGTTTTTCACGGAGTCCATGATGTACCTGAACAGGAATCGGTTTCAGTATGACGACTGGTTTTGTTTGGTAATTTTAAGCGATCGTAGTTTGGAACCAAGCGATCAAAAAACTCATAGAATATATCTCAACAGCAACCAAGTGCAGCGAATTTATCTAGATGAGTTGGGCGACCCTAATCTGCAGCCCATAGGCATTAATTTGATGCAGCTGACAATCGCATCGGATGAAACGATGGCAGAGCAAGCTAAGCAGCTAATTGAGCGGGTACAATTAGAGGAAAGGGAGACACTGCCGAAAACCGAAATCTTAGATATTATTACCACCATTGCTGTTTATAAGTTTTCTTCGTTGAGTAGAGAGGAAGTGGAAGCCATGTTAGGACTGACTTTAGAGCAAACAAGGGTTTATCAGGAAGCGAAAGCCGAGGGTCGAGAAGAACAGAAAGCTGAAATGTTGAAACTTACCGTGCCTCTGTTACTAAAAACAGGGATGAGCGTGGAGCAGATTGCTCAACAACTTAAAGTTGATGTAGAAGCTGTCCGGCTCGCAGCACAGCCTAGCACATAGAATGAACATTAGACATCTCCGAAAAAGAATGTAGAGACGCGAAATTTCGCGTCTCTACAA